>NZ_PJBX01000170.1:0-46820 GCF_002836335.1 Psychrobacter sp. Sarcosine-02u-2
TAACCAATAGTGACTATCGAAAGCAAAAAGCCCTACCAAGTCGGTAGGGCTGATTGTAGATATCGACTATCAAGGTGAGGAAAATTTTCCCACAACCTTTACAGCTACTTAACGCTCATTAATCTGCGTGACCGGTACTTGCTCAACATTGGCCTCTTTCGTAATGGTCTGTTCAGTGACCACGCCGACGGCAGCGTCTGTTTTGCCATCGTTATTGACATCGACAACAGCTGTTGGGTTAAAAGTTGCTTTCTCTATTGGCTGTGCCTGCTTAATTGCTTGCGCTTCTTGTGCAGAAGCCACGCGAGCAGAGCTGACAGCTTCGATAGCATCGGCTGCTTTTGCTTTATTGCTATTGGCCGGTAGATTGACCAATTGCACCAAGTTTTTATGCGGTACAGGAATGACCGTTGGTACATCAAGGTTGGCACCGCCACCTAGCACTTGGTAGAGCTCAACTTGGCTGATAATTTTTTGTAGCTCTAAGTCCAAGATACCTTGCTGCGTTGAGAATAGCGAACGCTGCGCATCGAGTACATCTAGGTAGTTGGCAATACCCGCTTTAAAGCGCGCATCGGCAATCTGATACGTTTGTTCAAAGTTGTCTTGCAGACGGTACTGCGCGGCCAACTGGTCGCCCAATGTCGCGCGTGTCGCTAGGACGTCCGATACTTCACGGAAAGCGGTTTGAATAGAGCGCTCGTAGTTTGCCAGCGTCTGTTCGCGCTCAATTTTCGCCACATCATAATTGGCATCTAAACGGCCCGCATCAAAAATAGGCACGCTAATACTTGGACCAAATGACCAGCCAACCGAACCACTCTTAAATAAATCATCCAAACTGCCACTACTCACACCCACGCTACTGGCTAAGCTAATAGATGGGAAGTAAGAGGCGCGCGCCACTTCAATATTGGCACCAGCGGCTTTTAGACTGTACTCTGCTTCCAATACATCAGGGCGATAGCGCAGCAATTCACTTGGTAAGCCGGCGCTAAATATCTGCTGGCTTGTGATATTGCTGACCGCAGGTGCTGGAATAAGATTGGTTGGAATGGGTCCACCGACCAAAAACTGCAGCGCATTACGCGATCTTAAAATACTGCTTTGCGCCTGTAAAACGGCAAGTCTGGCATTCTCTAGTGACGCACTGGCTTGCAAAGACGGCAGTTTGGGATCTATACCCGCTTCAAAGCGTTTATCAGCGATAAATAGAGACTTCTCACGGCTTTCGACCGTCGCTTCAGCCAGTTTTAACTGCGCAAGGCTATAGCTCAAATTGGCATAGCTTTGAGCGATATTACTAATCAAGCTGATTTGGGTGGTGTCTTTCGCTGCGGTAGTCGCTAAAAAGTTCTGTAACGCCTGCTCTTTTAAGCTGGCGATTTTACCCCAAAAGTCTAACTCATAGTTGGCCAAGCCAAGATTGACATTATATGAGCTGTTAGGGTTTTTATCCGTTCTGTTTTGCGCTTGGCGCGTATAACCACCGCTACCATCAATTCTAGGCAGGTCATTGAGATCAGTAATTTGATACTGCGCACGTGCTTTTTCAATCGCTAAGCGGGCGCTTTCAAAGTCTTTGTTGTTCTCTAAACCTAGGGCAATCAGACCTTTTAGGCGCTCGTCGCTATAGAAATTCTGCCAGCGTTGACCGGCGATACTTGGCTGATCAGCGCTACTCACGGTTTCTTTATCAAACGCGCCATAAGTTTGTCCGATAGGGATATTCGGCTCAGCAAGGACAGGGCGCATATCCGCTTTTGGAATGGTATTACAAGCCGCCATGCTTAACGCTAAAGCAGTCAAGCCGATTAGACGACCGCCATTTTTGCGCAGTACTGCAAGCGCCGGTTGCGCAGTGGTAGCAATGTTTGCTACCACTGCTGAGCTTAAGGTAATGTTTTTTTGAGCACTCATTGTGTATTATCTCCAAGGCTTACAGGCTGATAACTCTCAGAAGGCATTGGGTCAGAAGGCGTTGGGTTTTGCGGGCCAGGTGTGCCGTCATTGCCATCATCTCTATCGTTTGGTTTGTTGTTCTCATATTTATGCGGGAACATACTACGTACCCAAATATAGAACATCGGAATAAAGAAGATACCTAAGATAGTCGCGGTGACAACACCACCAACCACACTAGTACCGATGGCGTTTTGACTGCCCGAGCCCGGACCTGTGGCGATGAATAATGGCACAACACCGAGTCCAAAGGCAAGTGAGGTCATAATAATCGGACGCAGACGTTGACGCGCCGCTGTCATGACCGCCTCTTTTAGACTATAGCCTTCTTCTTGGTGTTCTTTTGCAAACTCAATAATCAAGATGGCGTTTTTGGCCGATAGACCAACCACCGTCAGTAGACCAACTTGCAAGTAAATATCGTTATTAAAGCCGCGTAGCCAAGTAAATATCACCGCACCTAGCACCCCAAGTGGGATAACCAATAGGACAGAGAAGGGGATAGACCAGCTTTCATACAAGGCGGCTAGACATAAGAATACCACTAAGATTGACAGTGCATAAAGCATCGGCGCTTGGGCACCTGACTTTTGCTCTTCAAGTGACATACCTGTCCACTCATAGCCAACACCTTCAGGCATCTTCTCCATTATGGCTTCCATGGAGCTCATTGCTTCACCCGTACTTAAACCGGGCGCGGCACTACCTTGAATATTCATCGACGGTAAGCTGTTATAACGGGTCAGACGCGGAGAGCCTGATTGCCATTCGCTACTAGAGAAAGCATCGAATGAAATCATATCACCGGTATCGTTACGGACAAACCATTTACCGATATCATCAGGATTGGTACGGCTGCTTGGCTCACCTTGGACAAACACACGCTTAATACGACCGCGGTCGACGAAGTCGTTGATATAGCTTGAACCCCAAGCGGTAGAGATGACGCTATTGATATTACCCAATGACAAACCATAAGCAGCAGCTTGTTCTTGGTTGATATTAATTTTTAACTGTGGTGCATCTTCTTGACCGTTCGGACGAACGCCTGCGACTTTGTCATTTTGCGCCGCCATACCGAGGAGCATATTACGAGCTTCAAGTAGCCCATCATGCCCAAGGTTGCCGGTGTCCTGAATCATTAAATCAAAACCACTGGCGTTACCAAGTTCGGTAATCGCGGGCGGTACAATCGCAAATACTTGGGCTTCATTTAACTGGGTAAAGAAGTAACCCATGGCACGATCGGCCACCGCTTTTGCGGTGTTTTCTGCACCGGGACGATCAGCCCAGTCAGATAAACGTACGAATGCCAGTCCCATATTTTGCCCTTGTCCGGCAAAACTGAAACCTGCAATGGTAAAGACAGAGGCAATATTATCGCCTTCTTGGGTATCATAATAATTACTGACTTTATCGAGTACATCTTGCGTTTCATCCAGCGTCGCACCAGCAGGAAGCTGAACTAAGGTAAACATAATACCTTGGTCTTCTTCTGGTAAGAACGAGCCGGGGATACGTAAGAATACCACTGCCATAATACCGATGATGGCAGCATAGCCGATTAAGTATAACCATTTAAAGCGGAAGCTTTTACCAACCGAGTTTTCATAGCTACGGCTGACTTTATAAAAAGAGCGGTTAAACCAACCAAAGAAGCCTTTTTTCTCTTCTGTCGAGGCTTTGTCATGGCTTTTGCTACGTTTGAGCAAGGTCACACACAGAGCAGGGGTAAAGATAAGCGCGACCAATGCCGATAAGACCATGGCAGTAATCAAGGTGATTGAGAACTGACGATAAATCACACCAGTTGAACCACCAAAGAAGGCCATCGGTACGAATACCGCTGATAGAATCAAGGCAATACCGATAACGATTTTACTAATCTCGCGCATCGATTGTAGGGTAGCGTCTTTAATGGAGATATGAGGGTCTTCCTCCAAAATACGCTCGACGTTTTCTACCACCACAATGGCGTCATCGACCAGTAGACCAATGGACAGTACCATGGCAAACATGGTTAAGACGTTGATACTAAAGCCTGCAATATAGAGTACCGCAAAGGTACCTAATAAAACCACAGGAACGGCAAGGGTCGGAATGATGGTCGCACGCCAGTTCTGTAAGAAAATGAACATGACGATAAATACCAAGACAATTGCTTCAATCAGCGTCTTGACCACTTGCTCGATAGACAAACGTACAAACGGCGTGGTGTCATAAGGGACTACTGATACCAGACCCGCTGGGAAGTTTGCTTCCAGCTCGGCCATACGTGCGCCAACCGCTTCGCGAGTTTCCAGCGCGTTTGCACCACCGGCCAATGAGATACCCAGACCGGCTGCTTCATTACCGTTATATAGTGAAATAACACTATAGTTTTCACTACCAATTTCAACTTTTGCAACATCACCTAAGCGAACTTTTGCGCCAGAGGTATCGGTTTTTAAGAGAATGTTTTCAAATTCTTCAGGGGTTTGTAGATAGCTTTGCACCGTCACGGTAGCGTTGATAACCTGTTGATCGGTATCAGCAGGCGCTTGTCCTAGCTGACCGGCAGACACTTGCGCGTTTTGCGAGCGTACAGCGTTCACCACATCAGATGGCACCATGTTATAGCTACGCAACAGAGAAGGGTCAAGCCAGATACGCATCGCATAAGCCGAACCAAACACCTGCACTTCACCCACACCTTCAACACGGCTTAACTGGTCAACAACGTTTGAGTTGATATAATCGGCGATATCTGCGCGATCCATGCTGCCGTCTTCAGAAATAAAACCTTGCACCATTAAAAAGCTGCTAGAGGATTTATTGACGTTGACGCCTTGACGCTGTACCGACTCAGGTAATGAGCTCATGGCGGCTTGAAGTTTATTCTGTACCTGTACCTGTGCGGTATCAGAATCAGTACCGTTTTCAAAGGTCAAGGTTACTGATGCGCCACCGTTTGACGAGCTTGACGATGACATATACATCAGACCATCAAGACCCTTCATACGTTGTTCAATAATCTGCACAACGGAATCTTCAACGGTTTGAGCGTTGGCACCAGGATAGCTTGCGCTAACCGAAATCGTTGGTGGTGCAATACGTGGATACTGCTCAATCGGCAAGTTAATGACCGATATCACCCCGATGAGCATGACCAAAATAGCCATCACCCATGCAAAAATAGGGCGATTAATAAAAAAACGTGACATAGTATATCCCTAGTCTTCCTATCTTTGAATGGAATTAGTTAGCGGTAGATTCTGCAGGTTTTTTAGCAGCGGCATCTTTACTAGCTGGCTTATCCATCGCTTTTGCAGCTTGCTGCGGCGTTTGGGCAGTAGGTGCACCTGGCTTAGCAGGGGCTGCATTGGCATCTGGTAATGGTTTGGCGACCACCTCTTGCTCAGGCTTCACTTTTGCACCGCCGATAACCACCACTTTATCCCCTGCTTGTAGGCCGTCTGTGATGACCCATTGCCCTTGATAGGTACCATTAATAGTGACAGGACGTACTTGAACTTTATTGTTCTCATCAACGATGTAAACTTGGGTTTCACTCTTAGATGTACGCATCACGGCACTTTGCGGTACCAAGGCGGCATTGGTAATGACGCTTTGGGTTAAGCGGGCGCTGACATACATACCAGGCAATAAGATATTGTTTTTATTAGAGAAGACCGCGCGTAAGGTCACCGCACCGGTTGATTCATCAACTTTTGCTTCTGATAATGCAAGCTCGCCACGTACCGGATACGTTGAGCCGTCCTCTAATACCAACTCAACCGAATTCATACCCGCCTGTGCTTTACCAGCAGAAATTTGCTGGCGTAGTTTAAGCAGCTCAGAGGATGACTGGCTGATATCGACATAGATAGGATCTAAGCGCGAGATAGTCACTAAAGGATCTGGTTGTCCGGCGCTAACCAAGGTACCAGCAGTAACGCTAGAGCGGTCAGTACGACCTGCGAGCGGTGCCCGTACGATAGTACGGTTGAGATCTAGTGTACTGGCTTGTAAGTTTGCTTTTGCTGTTTGGATACCAGCTTTAGCGCTCTCAATACCAGCTTCGGTTTGCCCAATCGCCGCACGCGCGCTTTCGACTGCTGCTTGTGCGGTGCGAACTTGGGTAACCGCTTGGTCGTATTGCTGCTTTGAGATGGCGTCAATTTCGATCAAGCCTTGCAAGCGATTTAAGTCATTTTGCGCTTGCGATAAAGACGCTTGGCGACTGACCAGCTCAGCTTTGGCATTGGCGTTGTTTGCTAACGCCGTCTGATAATTGGCTTCAGCTTGTTGAATGGCCGCCTGCCCACTGGTGATAGACGTCGCGTAGTTGTCGGTATTGATACGGTATAAAGGTTGGTCTTTTTTGACGTTGCTGCCTTCGCGGAACAACACCTCGTCAATAATTCCGTTTACCTGTGGGCGAACGTCGGCGGTTTGGTAAGCGGCGGTACGTCCAGCAAAGGTTTGTACTTGCGGTACGGTATCTAGAGTGACAGTCTGAACGTTGACGACGGCAGGTGGCATCTGCTGCTGCGCCGCTGCCCCAGCTGCGTCCTCATTTTTATCACAGCCGACCAATACAGCGCCAGATAGTACAGATGCTATTACAAGCGCAAGAGTAGAGTGCTTCATCAATGTCCTCGGCAATATAAATATCATATAATAATTACAGTTTAAAAAGTTTAGGGATAAATCTTAACGAAGTAAATATGAAACGTAATATGTCTTTACCGCTGTTAGAGTTCATTACTAAATAGATAATATAATAACTAAACAAAGAACAATCGGCTAAGCAGATTTAAAGTAATGCATGATTATAAACTATAGGGTATACCCCACAGTCAAGATGCAAAAAAACCTTCATCTACCTTGTGATAAGCTCATTTCTCAATAAAAATCTAACAACCATTGATAATACAAGCGTAACCTTCTAAATACTTTGTAAGATTGGTAATGAATACAGCGCCAAAATATTGTTAAATTTTGTTTTTTTAAATACGATTCAGAGATAGTAGCAAGAAAACCATATAAAAATACAGTAGAAAATGGCATGTACAGAAAAACGGTGTTTTAGCAATACTTAAGTGTGAACGCTAAAATTTCAGGGAAAAATAAGAGCAATTGAACGAAGAAAGTGATGGGTAATGAGAAAACTGCGTGTATAGCAACCTTGTTTTCTCATTTTATTTATTTTTTATTATAAAGTAAAACTTAACTAAAAATTAAATAGTCACATACTTTTTTATTGATGCCTAAACATTTAAGCATCAATAATATTTTTAAGCATCTATAATATAATAGGCTAGCAATATTTACACTAACCGCGCGCTAGCAAGCTCAGTCAGCTGATATAGCCCTTGACGGTAGCGGTTATCAGGTAAGCTGCTTAGCGCTTGCTGTGCCAGTTTGGTTTCTTCCAAAGCACGCTTTTTACAGTATTCAAGCGAACCTGACTGACGGACGAGCTCGATAAGCTGCTCAGCGTTTGGCGTTTTACCCGTTTGCACCGCAAGGCGTAATTGCTCATAGCCTGCTTTATCGCTGTCTTTTAATAATTCAAGCGCCTTGATGGTTGGCAGCGTAGGTTTGCCTTCTGCCAAATCATCACCCAAATTCTTGCCCATCACTTCACTATCGCCACTGTAGTCGAGTACATCATCGACGATTTGAAAAGCGTTACCGAAGTGTTGACCAAAATCAGCCAATGCTTGCAGATGCTCCGTTCTATTTTGCAAGATAGCCGCGCCTTGGGTCGCCATCATAAATAAGCGTGAGGTTTTGCCATCAATGATATTTAGGTAGTCTTGTTCAGTGGCTGCAGGGTTATGCTGATGCTGTAGCTGTAAGACTTCGCCCTCGGCGATATCACAAGTACCATCGGAGAATACCTGCAATAACGGCAAGCTTTGAAAACCAACCAACAAGTTAAAAGCGCGGGCGATTAAATAGTCGCCGACCAGCACAGCAGTGGCGTTGTCCCAAGTAGCATTAGCCGTTGGTTTGCCTCGGCGTTGACCTGACTCATCAATCACATCATCATGTACCAAGGTTGCCGTATGCAGCATCTCAGTAATCGCCGCCAGATGCATCGCTTGCTGCGATGGCTCGTCGTTAAACATGCGCGCGCACAATAAGGTAATCAGCGGGCGCATACGTTTGCCGCCAGCATTAATCACATGCTGCGAAACGCTCATCACCAATTGGACTTTAGAATTCAAGCTGCCAAAGACTTGCTTATCCATAATCTCAAAATCGTTAGCAACGATACTTTGGATATCAGCATAGCTTAGCGTATCGGCAGAGCTTGGCGTACTGGTTAGAACGTTTAATGGCGTGGTTGAGGTTGCGGCGGCGTTCGATAAAGAATTACTGGTCATAATGAGTCGTCATACCAATGAAAAAAATGAAAAAAATGAAAAATGAGTTTAGATAGCGGTCTATTTATAATAATGCTTGCAGCAAATAATAGTTAGGCTAGCGTTTGACGCATAATAGCATAGCTGTTTAGGTCAATGGTTGATTTAAGTATAGCAGAAAGTAAGTTAGGACTTTTAATATAGCGACGTGTTGTCCTTTTGATTTCTATCATTTTTAAAAGTTAACTGGTTAGATTTTTTTAATGAGCCACTTATATTAGCAATATTTTATTAATAATAATCGTTAATAAGGTTTATATTTACAAAAAACTGTAAGTTACTGATTATATAAGCTATAATAGCGGCTGTTGGATTTTAACCCATTCGCGTTTGATATAGTGTATCTACATAGAGCGGTTTATCTTAATATCGGTAGTCACTACCTTTGCCAGTGAAATCTATCGCTTTTTTAGAGACGTATATCAATCGCTATGATTGTTATTACCACCTTGCAAAAACAAGAGGCGCGGCTTGCTTTTATGAGCAAAAAGCCGTAAAATCTTGCCTTTAATTTTTCCCTGTCGTGTTCGTTATTGAAGCGTTGATATAATATCAGCCACGGCACACGGGTTAAACGGAGTCAGACAATGTACGCAGTAATCAAAACTGGTGGTAAACAGCACCGTGTTGTGGTCGATGAGCTTTTAAAAGTTGAATTACTAAAAGCAGAAAAAGGCGAAACAATCAAATTTGAAGACGTATTGATGGTTGTTGACGGTGAAACTGTCAAAATCGGTCAACCTATCGTTGAAGGCGCTAGCGTAGAAGTTGAAGTAGTTGAGCATGGTCGCGGCGAAAAAATCCGTATCATCAAACACAACCGTCGTAAGCATTATCACAAAGAGCAAGGTCACCGCCAATGGTATACCTTGTTAAAAATCAAAGCGATTAATGCCTAATTATTCACTTAGCAATTACTGCTAAATAGCGCACTAAATGCTTAAGAGTTGTCGCATTAGCGATAAGTCACATTAACAAGGAGATTTTCTCATGGCACATAAAAAAGCTGCCGGTTCGAGCCGTAACGGTCGTGATTCAAACCCAAAAATGCTAGGCGTTAAAATCTTTGGTGGCCAAGCTATCACAGCTGGTAACATCATCGTACGTCAACGTGGTACAGAATTCCACGCAGGCGAAGGCGTTGGCATGGGTCGTGACCATACTTTATTTGCATTAAATGACGGTGTGGTAAAGTTTGCGACCAAAGGTAAATTCAACCGCCGTTATGTTATGGTTGAAAGCGCATAGTTGCCCATCTAGGTTATGTAGTTATTAACTAACATAATCCGATGACTAAAAAAGCCCTTATTACCCTTTGGTAGTAAGGGCTTTTTTATGGCGCTCATTTACATGAAAAACAGCTAAAGTAAAGAATAAACAACGCTATATGCCGTGTAACTCTGTTGGTTACAAGCGCGTATGGCAACGGTAGTAATGATTGCAAATCATGACTAGGCGCGTAATAAAAAAACTGGCACACTGTCTGCATTGTTTACTGACGTCGTTTTTTTGGCACGAGATAAGCACTTATTGAAAACAAAAATTTTAATTAACACGTATTATTTTTATGCTATTTTGCATTTGAGAGAGGATTTATAATGACTGTATTATCAAAAAAAACCACTTTAAAACAAAAATTGATGGGCGGCGCTTTAACGGGCGTATTGATGACATCGCTTGGGGTGGCAGCGCCGATGGTAGCATTGACCCAAACGGCAAGCGCTGCTCCTGCGGATAATTTAACGGCCGCTAAACGCTTAAATAAGCTGTTAAGCAACACCAAAAGCATGACCGCTAACTTTAGTCAAACCACCAAAGGCGCGAATAGCGGTACTTTTAGCGGTACCATGAGTGTTCAGCGTCCAAATAACTTTCGCTGGGAGACCAAATCACCGTCAGAGCAGCTTATTGTAGCGAATGGCAGCTCAATGTGGGTTTATGACAAAGACTTGGAACAAGCGACCAAGCAAAATGTCGATAGCCAGGTAGGTAACACGCCAGCGTTATTGTTATCAGGCGACCCAAGCAAGATTGATAAAAACTTTAAAATCACCCAGCCTTATGCCAATAAAAACTACTATGTGCTCTATCCAAAATCAGATAGCGCCAGCTTTAAGAGCTTATCGATGAGCTTTAGTGGTGGCAAACCTGTGATGATGGTGCTGAATGATACGCTAGGACAAATCACGACGATTAAGTTTAGCGGTATTAAAATGAACCCAAGTATCAATAGCAGTCAGTTTAAATTCACGCCGCCAAAGGGCGTTGATATTATTAATCAATAATTCTTTTACGGATTGAGCCTATAAAAAAAGGACACGCTTATAAAGCCTGTCCTTTTTTATTGCTATAAGTCCAAGATATACAGATTTTATACCAATTCCACAAAATAATATACAATATAATCACCTCAAAAACATAATAGAATCATATGCCGGAAAAGACCCCTAGAAATCATAAACTCACAGACCACGATTTTCTGCAATTGTCTAAAACAGAAGGCAATGCCAGAGCTAGAATCAGACTGCTCATGCTGCATCAACTGAGTCAAGGTCATCCTATAGCGACCGTAGCAGAGAACTTTGGCTATAACCCTAGAAGCGTCTATACCATAAGAAGGAAATACTGGTTGCATGGTATCACTAGTGTCTATGACTCATCTGGCAGAGGCAGAAAGAGTCTTTTAGCAGAACAAGACATAGAACCATTCAAACAAGCGATAGTAGAAGCTCAGCAGCAAAGAGGTGGTGGCAGGCTCACCGCAAAAGACATCGCACAAATCGCCAAGGAACAATTTAACGCCAACTATACCCCTAAAGCGATCTACCCTCTCATGAAACGTATTGGTATGAGCTGGATATCTGCGCGTAGTCAGCATCCTAAGGCGGATCCTAAAGTCATGGAGGCATATAAAAAAACTTCCTTGAGCATGTAAAGCAAGTTCTACCTGATGGTGTTGATATCAAGCAAGTTGATATATGGTTTCAGGATGAAACACGTATTGGCCAACAAGGCGCTATCACAAGGGTGTGGCACTATAAAGGACAAAGACCCCGAGTAGTCAGGCAACAGCAGTTTGAATCGACTTATCTGTTTGGTGCCTTTAATCCGGCGACAGGTGAGAGTGTTGGACTTGTTCTACCTTATGTGAATAAGCAAGCCATGGCATTGCATATGGAGGAAATTAGTAAAGCTGTTCCTGAAGGTCGGCATGCCGTGGTGGTCATGGATGGAGCGTTATGGCACCAACCAAGTTTGGATCAAGACAATGTGACCATGCTTAAATTGCCTCCCTACTCACCTGAGCTTAACCCTGCTGAACAGGTGTGGCAGTACCTTAAACAGCATTGGTTATCTAATCGCTGTTTTGAGAGTTATGATGCGATTGTCAATGCGGCATGTGACGCTTGGAATGCACTGTGTAATGAGACTAACTTAATTAGGTCTATCACTCAGCGGGAGTGGTATGATTTGAGTGTTATTTTTTAGAATTGGTATTACTTTAATCAATAGGAAATAACGACTTGGTACTAAGACAAAGCTTTGATGGCTTCCATATCGGGCAGTGGCGGTAGCTCATCTAAATTGGTCAATCCAAACGCATCTAAAAATTGCGCTGTGGTATGTAGCAATGCAGGGCGTCCCAAGGTTTCTTTATAACCTTTCTCTTCAATCCAGCCTTTATCAAACAGTTGACGCAAGATATTACTTGATAGCGTCACACCGCGCACGTGCTCGATATCACTACGGGTCACCGGCTGCTTATAGGCGATGACACTCAAGGTTTCAAGCAGGGCTTGGCTCAGGCGCTCTTGACGCTGAGGAAAGACACGCTGGATTAATGCACTATAGTCGTCGGCAACTTGCAGTCGATAGCCGCTAGCCGTTTCATGTAAGGTCAGCACACCAGTATCCAAACGTTGTTGTAATAGCGCTAACGCTTGCGTAAGCTCTTTAGTGTTTAATGACAGATATTTTTTTAAAATACTGGCAGTCAGGGGCGCTTCTGAAGCGTGCAGGAGTACTTCGATATGCTTGCTGATTTCTTCTAAATCTTGATTTTGCCTATCTGTCATTGCACGTATTCTCTGTTAAAACCATTAAGCTAGCCACTGTAACGTTAATTGTCCTATATGGCGGTCTGCTGCGGTTTCATTATGGGCAGCTGACTGGCTTTCTGGCTTATTATTCACGACACCAACCAACTGCCGTTTCATTAGCTCAAGTACCGCGACAAAACTGACTACGACGCCTATCTTACCTTGGGATTTATCCAGTAGCTCATAAAACGAGCGTGCACCATCCGTGCTTAGTTGTCTGCTAATACTAGCGATGCGATCAGAAAGAGGCACGGCATCAACTTTGATATTATGCATTTGATAGTCGGGCTGTAACTGCATTTTAAATAAGCTATCAATCAAAAGGTTTGGCGAATAATTGGGCAGTTCGGCATTCATAACGTCTAGACTTGGCACACTGACCAGCGCCAAAAATACATCGCGCTCGAGACGTACCAGATTGTCCAAACGTTGACTGGCCACTTTGATTTGCGCATATTCTTCAAGGCGTTCAATCAGCTCAGCTTTTGGGTCGCGCTCATCGCTTGGCGTTTCAGGCCTTGGTAGTAGCAGCTCGGTTTTAATGGCAATCAAGGTCGACGCCATCAGCAGATAGTCACCGGCCAATTCAAAATGCTCGGTATCTAGCTCACTAATATAAGCCAAATACTGCTCAGTAATCGGCAATATCGGCATTTGGGTGAGATCGACATTATTCTTTTTGACCAGATATAATAAAAAATCTAAGGGTCCAGCAAATTGCTCAAGCCAAATGGCAAAGGCTTGCGGTGGTACATAGAGATCTTCTGGTAGATGCTGCACTGGCGTCTGATAAATACGCAGCGCCATATCATTATTGATTGAAATACGATGTTTGCCATTGTTATCCATAAACTTAGCGTTTTTATGCAGGCTTACGGAAAACGCGGCTTTTGGTAAAGCCGCTGTTTCATTTTTCAATACTGTCTGCACCTTTAGCATCCGCCCTGATTACTGTGAGTAAAAGTAATCAAAGACTTACTTAAGCTTAGCAAGGGGGCGAATACCAATAGCGCGGCGCGTCTTATCGAGCTGTTTACGGCTATGGCGACGGGCTTTTTCTGCGCCCATTTGTAAGATTTCTTCTAGCTCTTTTGGATTGGCCATCAGTTCCTCATAACGAGCACGGAATGGGGCAATCTCGCTATTGATTTTATCAAACAATGCTTGCTTGGCATCGCCCCAGCCAATACCAGCTGCATATTGATCACGCATATCAGCAATCTCCGCAGGCGTTGCAAAGGCTTTATAAATCTCAAAAAGGGCAGAATCATCAGGGTCTTTCGGTTCAGCAGGCAGTTGTGAGTTGGTGACAATCTTCATGATGGCTTTATGCATTTGCTTTTCAGGACTGACTTGTGGATTAGGGTCACCGAATAGAGGAATGGTGTTGCCATAGCTCTTACTCATTTTGCGACCATCAAGTCCTGTCAATAGCGGGATATCTTCATCAACAACCGCTGATGGTAGCGTAAAGAGAGGTTTATAACGATGGTTAAATGTACCAGCGATATCACGTGCCATCTCGATATGCTGTACTTGGTCACGACCGACGGGTACATGAGTCGCATTAAACATCAAGATATCGGCCGCCATCAGCACTGGATAGCCAAATAGACCCATATTGATCCCTTGATCTGGATCAACGTCGGCTTTTTCGGTATTGATATCGACAGCCGCTTTATAAGCGTGCGCGCGGTTCATCAGCCCTTTGGCGCATGAGCAATTTAAAATCCATGCAAGCTCTGGAATCTCTGGCACATCAGATTGACGATAAAAGGTCACACGTTCAGGGTCAAGACCACAGGCAATCCATGTCGCGGCAATGATTTTGGTCGATTCATGAATGACAGCAGGGTCATAACAGCCGATAATGCCATGATAATCGGCCAAAAAGAAAAAAGCCTCATCATCACTGTCTTGAATCGATTGAATGGCTGGGCGAATGGCGCCAACGTAATTACCTAAATGAGGAATGCCCGTCGGTTTGATGCCGGTTAGGATACGTTTACTTTCTTGTTTAGAACTGTCTACAGCTGTGTCAGTTTGAGTACTCATGAAAAATCCGTTATTTTATTTCTCACATCGTTATTTATGCAGGTGAGTTATTGATATGAGTGAGTTATTAAAATAGATAAGTTATCGAGGTAAATAATAGAGCTGATAAAATATCAGCTGCAAAGTATAGCAAATTTCGCAGCTATTTTTTGGGGAATCAAAACCTACTTATAAATATCGGTACGACCGTTAGGGCTGTTTTTAAAGCGACGATGGAACCACATCCATTGGGTCGGATCGATACGAATCAAGCCTTCTAGCACCTCGTTAATGCGGGTCGCGTCGGCAACCTCGTCATCGCTCGGATAGTTCTCTAGCTCTGGCGTAATGGTCAAATGATAATGCGGACGTTTGCCCTTTGGTAGGTTATCAGGCGTTTGCCGATAAGTATGCAGGGCCATGATTGCCGGTGGGTTTTGCTTGTCACCCAATTTTGCCATCCGCCGAGAAGCAGTAATAGTAGCAGCGGGCACACCAAAGAACGGCGCCATGACACCTTGCTTAAGACCATAATCTTGGTCAGGTGAGTACCAAATCACATGTTTAGCTTTAATAGAATTAACAAGACTACGCATGTCACGGCTGGCAATCTGCTTGCCAAAAATCTTAGTACGTCCGTTATAAATGAACCAATCAAGAAGCGGATTGTTTTGCGGGCGGTACATACAATCGGTGGCAAAAAACTGCGTGCAGAGCATGCCGCCAAGATCGAGCATCGTATAATGGGCCCCAAGTAAAATCACAGGTCGACCTTGGTTTTGGGCATTCACTAGGTGCTGTAAGCCCGAGATAGAAACCGTACGGGTAAAAATATTAGGACGATACCAAGCGCATAAGGTCTCGAACACCCCAATACCTTGATTGACAAAAACTTGCTTTGCCATCAGTTCGCGCTCAGCTTCGGGCTTTTCTGGAAAAGCCAATCTTAAATTAATTAAGGTATCACGTCTGCGCGAGCCGGCTAGTTTATAGATTGAAATACCCAGTTTACGACCCAACCAAAATTGCCAACGCAGTGGCAGATATATCATCGGCATGATAATTGCCAATAACAGCCAGATACCCCAATACTTTGGTAATAAAAACTGCCACTGAAAGGGTTTCTTTTCTGCTTGCGCCGTTTGCTTATGCGTTTGCGTAATTGTAGGCATGCCAGCAGGAATGGCGGGCGACTTAACCATTTCACTCTGTTTATTATGCTTACCTGTAGGCGGCGGCATATCCGTTTTTGATGGGTTACTAGGATCGTATTGTTCGGGGGCTTTCATAATGAGCACAGTGTAATAAAAGTTATTATTATGATGGGGGAGCACGGCTAAGTTTGCAAGCAGGATTTAATAAACTAACGACAACGAGAGCTAAGGACTTTAAACTATTAGGCATTTAAACAATATAGTCAAAATATCCTAAAAACACTACGGTACTGCTGATATCAATTTTTTGTAGCCTCTGTCTGCGCAGGCACAGCAAGCAAGAAAAATGGATATCAGCAGTGCGTGATGTATCGATATTACTTTTCACTCACTATAGAGTTAAAACAGCAGCGCTAAAAAATAGCCATAAAAAAACCTTATAAACTGAGACCAGCTTATAAGGTTTTGCAAATCTACTCTTTTGCTTAATACTGCTGCAGCGACTCTGAGAAAAAGAAGGCAGTCGTAAAAAGAGAAGAGATAGCTTTGATTAACGTTTTGAGAATTGTGGACGTTTACGTGCTTTACGTAGACCCAATTTCTTACGTTCAACTTGACGTGAGTCACGAGTAACAAAGCCAGCTGCTTTTAGAGCAGGTTTGTTGGCTTCGTCAAGCTCAATCAATGCACGCGTGATGCCGTGACGGATTGCGCCCGCTTGACCACTGATACCGCCACCTTTTACAGTGATGTATAGGTCATAAGCAGTAGGTGATTCAAGTAGTTCTAAAGGCTGACGAACAACCATGCGCGATGTTTCGCGGCTGAAGTACTCATCAAGTGGTTTGCCGTTAACAACGATGCTACCAGTACCTTTCGCTAAAAAGACACGAGCGGTAGAAGTTTTGCGACGACCAGTTCCGTAATTGCGTTCCATAAGTATATCCTTAGATGTCTAGTTCTTTAGGTTGCTGAGCTTCATGTGGATGTTCTGTACCCGCATATAGTTTCAGCTTTTTGATCATCGCGTAGCCAAGAGGACCTTTTGGAAGCATACCCTTAACCGCTTTATGTAGAACATCTTCAGGCTTATGTGCAATCAGCTTGGTGAAGTTGGTTTCTTTAATACCACCTGGGTAACCACTGTGACGATAGTACTTTTTGTCTTGCGCTTTTTTGCCCGTTACCGCGATTTTTTCTGCGTTGATAACAACGATAAAATCACCAGTATCTACGTGCGGCGTGTAACAAGTCTTGTGCTTGCCACGTAAGCGACTAGCGATTTCAGTAGCTAAGCGACCAAGGGTTTTGCCGTCAGCATCTACGACATACCAGTCATGGGTCACTTCAGCTGGTTTTGCACTAAGTGTTTTCATGATAAAACCTTAAAATTAGAATTCGTTGAGAGTTTAGCTGGGAACGGGGCTCTCAAAAAACAGACTGCACATTATAAGCAGTAGCGCCTACGCTTGCAAGCTGCATTGGGGTTTATTTTCGCCTTATATACATTAAACTGCAGCGTTGGCCAGTTTTTTAGCGGTTTTAAACATTTTCAAAATTTGTTAATGGCTTTTATTAACCTGACAATTATGACGCTGAAAGCTGATAAAGTCCAGCGACAACTTGCCCAACTTTGGTCTGTTTTAAGCATTCAAAACGTATTAGGCTTTGCGCTATATCTGCTAGCGGCTCAGCGCTTTCGTTAATACTTGCTACCAATTGGTCCAGTTGCAGGGTTAAATCTTTATCCGCCTCTAAATAAATCAGCGTTTCTGTGTTGATTAAAGACTGTTTAATAAGTGCTGTCAAAATCGGCTGCCATAAATCTTGCGCATACGGCGGGTCGATAAAGACGATATCAAAATGCCGCTGTATCGTTTGGTTTTGCGTCAGTACCTGCTCGGCGGTGCCTTGAATAATCTGATAGTTACTGGCATCTAAGCGTAATTGCTCGGCGCTTTGGCGCAGCATAGTGACTTGCGCTGAACTTACTTCAATAAAGGTTGTATGAGCCGCGCCACGTGATAAGGCTTCAAAGCCTAAAACGCCGCTACCAGCGCAGCTATCAAGTACTTTGGCGTCATGAATATCGGCAATCAACCAATTAAACAAGGTCTCGCGCAGGCGGTCAGGAGTCGGGCGCAAACCTTCGGCATCGATAAAGCTGACGATACGGCGTTTATACTGCCCGCCGATGATACGTACGTCTCCCGCTACTGCGTTTTTTGCTTTATGATTTTTCTTTTGTTCGCGACCATTTGAGAGTTTCTTCATAGTGTCTCTTATCTACAGCTTTTTATT
Organism: Psychrobacter sp. Sarcosine-02u-2; assembly: GCF_002836335.1. Lineage (NCBI taxonomy): Bacteria > Pseudomonadati > Pseudomonadota > Gammaproteobacteria > Moraxellales > Moraxellaceae > Psychrobacter > Psychrobacter sp. Sarcosine-02u-2. Next base: position 17,968 of record NZ_PJBX01000170.1, read on the forward strand.
CGGTGCATTTCGTTTTATATATTTTATTCAGATGTGGCTGCGTTCTCGGCACCTTGCGCCTCGGCTTTTTCCGCTAGCGCTTGCTCTTTATCACGTAAGGCGTCGCGCATGGCCTTTTCAAAAGCCTTTTGGCGTTTGATGGCCCTTAGTTCATCGGCGGTTGGCGGCAAAATAGGGTCGGTTTTACGCTGCAGCATCCAATAATCAAATAAGGCGCGACCAATAGGCGCTGCAACGGCACTACCGCCGCCGCCATTTTCGACCAGTACTGAAAGGGCGATTTCTGGCTCTTCTACAGGCGCGAAACCATTAAACCAAGCATGATCCCAGTGACGTTTATCGAGTGCCGCTTTATTATAGCTTTTACCTTGAGCGATAGATTTGACCTGCGCCGTTCCGGTTTTACCAGCGATGCGATAGCGCGGTGTATAAATGCCACGCGCTGTACCTGCCTTAACCGTTTGTTCCATCGCATCGTGCATACGCGTCCAATCTGACGGTTTACCATTGTAGTCAATTTTGCCATCAGGCTTGCTAATCACGTTAACGGCCGCCGCGCCATCGCTGCTTTTTAATAAATGCGGGGTGATGTGATAACCCTTGTTGGCGGTCATGGCGGTGGCATTGGCAATCTGTAATGGCGTGGCTAAAAAATACCCTTGGCCGATACTGACAGAGATGGTTTCACCTGGTAACCAACCTTTATCATAGGTGTCTTTTTTCCATTTTGGTGACGGCATAACGCCTGATTTTTCATTGGGTAAGTCAATACCGGTCTGCTCACCAAAACCAAAGCGCACCATCCAGTCATGAAGGCGCTGAATCCCCATCTCATACGCCAACTTATAATAATAGGTATCTACCGACATCATGATGGATTTCTTTAAATCTACCGTGCCGTGACCACCGCGTTTCCAGTCGCGAAAACGATGCGAATCGCCGGGTAGACTGAAATAACCCGGGTCATAAATGGTCGTTTCCCAATCTCGTAGGCCGTAATGAATACCGCCCAAACCCTCAAAAGGTTTAATGGTTGAGCCGGGCGGATACGTCCCTTGTAGCGCGCGGTTATAAAGGGGTTGATCGACATCATCACGCAGAGCGCCGTAGTCCTTAAAAGAGATACCCGAAATAAAAGGATTGGGATCGTAGCTTGGGTTACTAACAAAAGCCAAAACATCGCCGTTTTTTGGGTCGATAGCGACGATCGCGCCGCGGCGACCATCAAGCTGCTGCTGCGCAATGGTTTGCAAGCCATAATCTAGACTAAGCGTGATGTCATTGCCCGCAATGGGCGCTTTGGTATCAAGTTGACGTAGAATATTGCCATGAGCATCGGTCTCTACTGACTGATAACCGGGCTGTCCGAGCAAGATATCTTCATAAAAATCTTCAATACCAATTTTACCAATAAGATCAGTACCTGCGTAGCGATCCTTATTAATTTGCTTGGATTCTTTATCGTTAATACGTCCGACATAGCCAATCACATGGGCAAATAGCTCATCGTAAGGGTACGAGCGCGTGAGTTTACTCTGAATACTGATGCCACGAAAAAAAGGCTGACGTTCACTAAACTGCGCCAATTGCGCTTCGGTCAAATCAATTTTGATTGTCACTGGGTCATTTTTGGTTTTGCTAACGCGGGCCAAAATATCGGTAATGTCTTTTTCGGTAAGATCAAAAATGGGCGCGAGCAGATTTAGCGTGCGCTCTGGATCTTCGACTTCGTCAGGGCTGAGCATAGCGGTAAATACGGGCTGATTGTCAGCGAGAATCACACCGTTACGGTCGTAAATATAACCGCGACTGGGCGGCGCAGAGATGAGCTTGATGCGATTGTTATCGGCTTGGGTAGTGTACTTATCATGAGCATACACTTGCAGATAACCGTACCGCGCGATCAAACCCAACAAGCCCACAAACATAAACAGTCCAAGGATAATAATGCGGCTGGTAAAAATACGATTGACCTGTTCAGTATCGGACGCGAGCGGTTTGTTCATATAAAGTCAGTACCCAGACGATCAGTAAAACGGTCGTTGATAAAGTGATGGTTGATTAAGCACAGATAAATAAAGCCAAGAAAGATACAGTCATTTTTTTGTTTATCTAAAGCGGGGTGAGCATAAAGGATAAGACAAAGTATTTCAATAACATAGCGCGATGATTTATCAATAAAAAGGTCAAATAATTTACTTACCGTCTTCAGCTAGCCAGTAGCATTAAGCAACCGCAAATTATAACAGAACAAACACTTGCGCGCAGTAGGCAGTCGTCTATTTTGTGAGGATCGTTATTGCCATGATCGACAGTGTTCTTTAGCCATTTTTAACATCATTAAATGATAGTAAAGGTTTAGGGTGGTGAGTAGGGCGCAAAACGTGTCATCGCTAGTCACAACTTGCCAAGGCTTGATATGTGCTAATAAATAGCAAGTATGCTAAAATCAGGCGATTTATTTTAGCCACTTATCGCATCTATAGCGTTATTTAATTTAGTGGTTATTGAGGATAGAGCGTTTTTATTGAGCGTTCTTAATCGACTAAGGATATTTGCTTAACAACGACCATCATCACCTCAAGGATAATTAGAGTCATGGATGCAAATTCATTGTGGCAGACGATAGCGGAACACCCCGAGTTTTTTGCTATGTTGACCATTCCACCAGTGACTGCATTTGTCACTTGGATACACGTGTGGATGGCACTCAAGATGCTATTTTATCCGATTAAATTTTGGGGTATTCGGATTCCAAACTTTCCATTCTTTGGTTTGCCGGGATTGGGTTGGCAAGGGATTGTGCCACGTAAGGCAGGCAAGATATCGGGCGTGATTGTTGATCAGACGCTCTCAAAGCTGGGTTCGCTCGATGAGTTTTTTCAGGCGATGGAGCCAGAACAGATGGCGGTATTTATCACCGATACGGTCGATGAAAACCTTGAGAGTTTGATTGATGAGATTATGCTTGACCATTCGCCAGCGCTGTGGGGCAATCTGCCTTATGCGTTAAAGCGCCGCGTCTATGCCCAAGCGCATCAAGAGTTGCCAAATATCATGCAATCCTTGGTGACCGATTTGACCTATCACGTCGAAGATTTGGTCGATATGCGCAAAATGATTGTCAATAAAATGGAAAGTGACCGGCGTTTGATGGTCAATATGTTTTTAAAAGTTGGGCAAAAAGAGATTGATTTTATCTGGCATATCAGTGCTTTGATTGGCCTTGTATTCGGTATTATCCAAATGTTTATATTTTTGGTGGTACCGCAGCATTGGACGGTACCGTTTTTTGCCGCTATTTGGGGATTTTTGACCAACTGGATTGCGATTTGGATGGTGTTTAACCCAGTTGAGCCACGTTTTATTCCGTATGTGAAGTTTTTTGTGCTACAAAGCCGTTTCCCATTTATTAAGCCGCAACTGCCGCATATCGCGCAGTACCGTTTCCAAGGCGGTTTTATGAAGCGCCAAGAGGAAGTGTCTGAGGTTTTTGCTGAGATTGTGGTCAAAGATTTGGTCACTTTAGAAAACATCATGAATGAGATGATGTATGGTGACCGCGCCGCCGAAACGCGTGAGTTGATGAAATCGCATTTGTATAAAGTGTTAGAATCGCCGGTCATTAGTACCACATTGCGGGTTGGACTGGGTCGCCGCGAGTTTGGGCAATTGAAAAATACCATTATCGACAAATCCATCGTCGCGACTATGGTGCCACTGCGAGACCCTGAACTTAATGAAAGCCGTGCCAGTAAAATATTTGGGCTATTTCGCGATCGTATTCGCGCGCTATCCCCTGATGAGTTTCAAAACCTATTGCGTCCCGCTTTTCGCGAAGATGAGATGACGCTGATTATACTCGGCGGTTTGACAGGTTTCTTGGCAGGTTGGTTGCATCTGGTCTTGGTGTTTTTCCCTGCCATGCAGTGAGAAAGGGTTTTTATGTTCTTTACACATATCGCCTACAGAGTGGATACAGAAACGTGACAAGTTGACGCTAATGTACCATGCTGTAAGTCTTCTAAGCTACAATGGCTGATAGCTACAGATGCAGAAAAAAGCATGACAATGACGGCGTAATGTCTAAAAGTAACGACTATTGACTATTCTCAGACGCATTAAAAATACTGCTTTCTAAAATAAACAATGACCGTATTAAGGTAAACAAGGTTAGACCGTATGTTAATCACAGAATTGGGTTATTTTGCCTTGCTGGCCGCCTTTGTATTGGCGATTTTGCAGGTGGTATTACCAACCATGGGTGTCATGAACGACCACGTTGCCTGGCAGCGCCTTGCTCCGAGTTTAGCGTGGGCGCAGTTTGCGGCCATGATTGTCTCGTTTGGGTCATTGATGGCAGGCTTTTATTTTAATGATTTTAGCTTGGTTTATGTCACCCAGCACTCTAATACCTTGTTACCTTGGTATTATAAATTGTCGGCGACGTGGGGCGGACATGAAGGTTCGCTGCTACTATGGATGACCATTATGGCCACTTGGTGTGCGCTGGTCTCCTACTTTAGCCGTGGCTTACCATTGACCATGCGCGCCCGCGTACTGGTAATATTGGCTGGCGTGCAAGTGATGATGCTGGCGATGTTAATCTTTACCTCATCACCGTTTGATCGCACTTTACCAAATTTACCCGTCGATGGCGCCGATTTAAACCCTCTGCTACAGGATTTTGGTTTGGTTATCCACCCGCCGATGCTGTATATGGGCTATGTGGGTATGGCTGTGCCATTTGCATTTTGTATGGCAGCATTATGGGAAGGACGTTTGGACGCTGTCTGGACCCGCTGGTCGCGTCCATGGGCACTGGCTGCATGGGGCTTTTTGACCGTTGGTATCGCACTTGGTTCTTGGTGGGCTTATTATGAGCTTGGCTGGGGCGGTTGGTGGTTTTGGGATCCAGTAGAGAACGCCTCATTGATGCCTTGGTTAGCTGGCTTAGCTTTACTGCATTCATTAGCCGTGACCGAAAAGCGCGGGGTCTTTAAAGCGTGGACCATTATGCTGGCCATTTTTGCTTTTGCCTTGAGTCTTTTGGGCACCTTCCTTGTGCGCTCAGGCGTCATTACTTCGGTGCATTCGTTCGCTGCCGACCCAACGCGCGGTCTGGTTATTTTAGTCATTCTGGGTATTATCGTCGGTGGCGGGCTGTTGATGTTTGCCGTACGCGGTTGGCGTCTGACGGTTGAAAGTCAGTATCAGCTGATATCGCGTGAATCATTTTTAGTCATTAATAACGTGATTATTTTAATCTCAACCTTAGTCGTACTGCTTGGTACGCTATATCCTATCATCGCTGACTCCTTTAATTTAGGTCAGGTCTCTGTTGGTCCTCCGTACTTTAATGCGCTATTTGTACCTTTGGCTTGGCTGTTATTAGTAGCGATGGGCATGGGTTCTAATATTCGCTGGAAAAAAGACAGCCGTCCGCTCTTAGGCGCCGGTATGGTCATTGCGGTCAGCAGTTTATTATTAGCAGCGATTATTGCCTACTTTGTTAGCCCGTCTGATATGTTAAATATTGGCGTGACGCTGGCGGTTAGCTTTTGGGTTTTACTTTGGATGGCAGTCGATTTTAAAGACAAAACCAAAAACGCCCCAAGTTTCTTTAAAGGACTACGTCAGCTACGTTTGAGCTACTGGGGGCAGCAAACTGCTCATATTGGCGTAATCGTCGCCGTCATCGGGGTGGCGTTTACCAGCACCTTGAGTGTCGAGCGCGATGTGGCATTGGGTGAAAATGAAACTGTGCACGTACAAGGCTACGACTTTGAGGTCAAAGATTTTCATGAAGTCAGGGGCAGTAATTTTGATGGTATGCAAGCACAGGTTGAGGTGACCAAAGAAGGTCGCGCGGTGACAACTTTGTATCCGGAAAAACGTACTTATATTATTAGTGGTATGCCAATGACCGAGGCGGCAATTGATGCCAGTCTCATGCGTGATGTCTATGTAGCGCTGGGCGAGCCTATCGCAGAAGACAGTAATAAGTGGGCGGTACGTATTTATGTCAAGCCGCTGGTGCGCTGGATATGGCTTGGGGCGATTATCATGGCCTTAGGCGGTCTGCTAAGTATGCTCGATAGCCGTTATCGTTTTAAAAAGGCTAAGGCATCAACGCAAACGGCAGCCAACAAAGCAGGATTTATTACCGAAGCTCACGTAGGGGAGAAGTAACATGAGTCAGTCAAATAATTCTTCCCAAAAAGCGCCTGACAATAAAGGTGATGCAAACCACAAAACGACCAAGACCATGAAAAAAAGCCAAATAAAGATATGGTTTTTGATTCCGCTGATTGTGTTTGTTGGTTTTATTATTATGCTGTACCTGCGTTTGGGTCAGCCGACGGATATCGTCACCAATACTGCGCTTGAGCGGCCGGTACCGTCATTTGAGTTGCCATTATTGTCCGATACTAGCCGTATGATGACCAATGACAATTTGCCCGAACAACCATTTTTGATGAATATTTGGGGCTCGTGGTGTCCAACTTGTATCATTGAGCATCCTTTTTTAATGCAATTAGAGGAACGCGGGGTCAATTTGGTTGGCGTTAATTACAAAGATGACATCGGTGATGCGCTAGGATATTTAAATCGTGGCGGCGATCCATTCTCCATGTCTATTCAGGATTTATCTGGGCAATTTGCTTTAGATTTAGGCTTAACTGGCGCGCCTGAAACCTTTGTGGTTGATGGGCAAGGTATTATTCGTCAGCATATTGTTGGTGAGATTAATGAAAGCAACTGGCAAAGCCGCATCATGCCCTGTCTGATGGTGCTCAATGAAGCGGATAAGAAAAATGTCAGTCCCGATCCTAGTCAGGTTCAGGAGGTGTGTAAATGAACGCCATACCTTTAACAGTGATGTCATCAAAAAGCACGTCATCAAAAAGCCTGTCAGCACAAAGCATAAAACCAGCAAATTTTATAATAAAGTTAGCCGGCTTAATGCTTGCGTGCTTGCTTAGTTTTATCCTCAGTTTCAGTGCGCATGCTGCCATTGACGTTTATGACTTCGATTCGCCGCAGCAAGAAGCGCAGTATCGCGGACTTATCGAGGAGCTGCGTTGCCCCAAATGCCAAAACCAAAATTTGGCAGGTTCTGATGCGCCCATCGCACAAGATTTAAAGCAAAAAACGTACGACATGATTAAAGAGGGTCGTAGTGATGCGGAAATACGCGCATATATGCAAGAGCGTTATGGCGACTTTATTACTTACAAGCCGCCTGTGCGCCCATCGACCTGGATACTGTGGTTTTTTCCGCCATTATTATTGATTGTGCTAATCATTGGCTGGTTTTGGCAAAGTAAACGTAGTCAGCGCGTGGCGCGCGGTGAAAGTGCGGTTAATATAGACAGCGCCGCAGCGTTATCGGCGGCAGAAAAAGCGGAGCTTGATCGTTTATTGTCTCGTAGCAATAGCAATAGCAATAGCAATGCTAAAAGCGAAGCTGTTATCACCAGTACAGAGGACAAAAAATGACCCTATTTTCTACTTTTGGCTTATTTATTGCCCTAAGCTTGTTTATTGCGCTGCTACTGGCTGTTATCGCTATCATGCCATGGCTACGCGCCTCACGCTTGCGCGACAAGCCTGTTGACAACCAACTGCTAGACATCAACGTGGCGGTGTTTCGCGAGCGTCTGGCAGAGCTAAAAACAGACAAAGACAGTGGCACCATCGATGACGTCCATTACCGCAATCAAAAGCTTGAGCTTGAGCGCCAATTACTGGACGCGCAGCGCACAGTCACGCCCATGGTAGTGCCAAGTTACAAAAGTCGTTTGATTATCATGATATGGGTGCCGGTATTGGCAGGATTGGCTTATTTTTTAATCAGTGACCGTACGTCAGTATTTGACTTATGGGTGGCTGAAGATAAAGTCGGACAAGTGGCAGATGACTTATTGACTGGTAAAATCGATCAGCCGCCTGCTTGGGCGATTGAAGATGGTACGCAGCTAATCAGTGCTATGCAGACCAACGTCTATCGTCATGCTGATGATCCTGATCGCTGGATGCGTCTGTCTGAGCTGTTTTTATCATTAGAAGCAACCGACTCAGCGCTTGAAGCTTTATCGCGTGCTTATCGTTTGTCGCCAGGCAATGAAGAGATTGCCACCACTTATGCGCAAATCAGCTTTTTTGCCAATAAAGGCCAGCTCGATGCCAATAGCCGCCGCGTCTTACAAGACGTACTAGCAAAAAATCCAAAGCACGAAGGCGCTCAAATGCTGATGGCAATGGGCGAGGCGCGTGGCAATAACTTTGAGCAGGCACAAGGCTGGATTAAGCGTTTGCGCGCCAGTATTGCCGCCAAACCGGGCGACCATAGCCAGGCGCTGGCAAGCCTTGATGAATTGAGTGCCAACGTCAGCGCGCAGCAGCAGCAGGCATCTGAGGGCGTTGAGGTCACCGTCTCTATTAATGCAAGTTTGCTACCGTTAGTAAAAGCAGATGACGTGTTGTTTGTCGCTATTCGTGATGTCAAAGGTGGGCCACCGTTCGCTGCCAAACGTTTACCGATTAGCGTCATTAAACAGGGAGAGGCGACTATTAGCCTAAGTGATTTAGACGCCATGATGCCTGAACGTACGCTTGCGTCTGCTCGAGGCGATAAAGTCCAGCTTGCTGTCATTGCGCGTATTAGCCATAGCGGCACCGCCGATGCTGAATCCGGTGATTTGACCGGTAATCCTGTTGTCATTAGCGCCGACCAAAATCAGGTCAATGTGGCGATTAATCAACAAGTTCCTTGATATATATATATTGTAAAAATTGAATACTTAGTAAATGTGCGCCGTCATATTTTTGACGGCGCACAATCCGCACAATCTTATCTCATGAACAGATAAGTCATCGTAACTTGCCGCATCAAGACTAAAAATACTTGAGCTTTTGAAAGCCACAAGGTAAGGTAAGCTCTGCAACCCACCAATCCCTAAGTTTTATTAGTCCCAAAATCCTATCTATTAAGGAGAGTCGTATAATGATGCGTATTATTTTGCTAGGTCCACCAGGCGCCGGTAAAGGTACCCAAGCCCAGTTCATCTCTAAAGAGTATGATATCCCGCAAATCTCAACAGGTGATATGCTACGTGCCGCCATCAAAGAAGGTACTGAACTTGGTAAACAAGCAAAAGATGTGATGAACGCTGGTGGTTTGGTTTCTGATGATCTTATCATTAACCTCGTGCAAGAACGCATCGCCAAGCCTGATTGTGTCAACGGCTGTATTTTAGATGGTTTTCCGCGTACCATTCCACAAGCCCAAGCGCTTGCTGATGCCAACGTAGCGATTGACCATGTGATTGAAATCAGTGTGCCTGATGATGAAATCGTTAAGCGCCTATCAGGCCGTCGTCAGCATGCTGGTTCTGGGCGTGTTTATCATATCGACCACAATCCACCTAAGGTCGAAGGTATCGATGATGTGACGGGCGAGCCGTTGATTCAACGCGAGGACGATAAAGAAGCGACCATTCGTGATCGTTTAGCGACCTATCAACAGCAGACCTCTGCTTTGGTTGGTTACTATCAAGAAAAAGCAGCTGAGGGCGGCGATGCCCCTAAATATGACAAATTCGATGGCACCCAAGGCATTGATGACGTTAAGCAGCAAATCTTATCGGCACTAAAAGGCTAAAGCTTTTTAAACGTCGCCGATAGACGTGTTGATTAACCGTTATATTCAAAACCCTGCCATTTGTAATCACGAGCAGCAGGGTTTTTTAGTGCGTAAAAGCAAATACTAAAAAACGTCCATAAAAAAGCCGCTTACTTAAATTCAGTAAACGGCTTTTAGCTACTATTGTTTAAATGTAGCTTAGCTAATACTTTAGCAGATTAAAACTTACGCGTTACCTTGGGCATCAACTTGCGCTTGCTGTTGGCTTTGCGCATATGCTTGGTCAAAGTTGACTGGTGCAAGCAATAACTGCGGGAAGCTACCACGCGTAACGATGTCGCTAATCACTTCGCGCGCATACGGGAACAATACGTTCGGGCAATAAGCACCCAAGATTTGACCGATTTGATCTTCTGGAATGTCTTTTAATAAGAAAATGCCCGCTTGATGCACTTCGGCGATAAATGCCGCTTCTTCAGCGTTTTTGGCGTTGACACTGACTGTCAATACCACTTGATAATGATCGTCATCAAGCTTTTCAGCGTTGCTTGATAGATTGATATCAAGCTCAGGGTTCCACTCTTTAGTAAATACAGCGGCGCCTGGGACTTCAAGTGACATGTCTTTTACATAAATGCGTTCTAGTGCCAATTGTGGTTGTGCTTGTTCTTCAGCCATGGTCATTCCTCTAAAAGTTAATCAAATAATGGGGCAGATTGTCATTGTAACAACATATCATTGTAATATAAATGCAGACTAAGGTTTGAGATTTATCTCAAGGTCTTTTACGCAGTTTTTTTAAATGTTTTTTATCACAACGCTTGATTTTTATCGCTGTCTATTTTTACACAATAAAAATAGACAGAAAAGGACAATAGCAAATTAACCAGCTAATAGCTCGTCAAGCTTGCCTTGTTGGTTCATTTGGTTAAGCTCGTCAAAACCACCGACAAAGGTATCACCGATGAAAATTTGCGGCACAGTGCGATAGTTATTGGTCTTTTGCATCAAAGCTTGGCGCTCTTCGCGGCTGATATCGTGCATGCCGATTTCTTCGTAATCAACGCCTTTAGATTGTAATAATTGCTTAGCGTTTGAGCAGTATGGGCACATTGGAGTGGTATAAACTTGTACAGAAACAGTCATGGTCATTCCTTATTTATAAATTTATGGGGGAGCAATTTTGTTATAAGTAATAGGATAAATAGTAAGATAAAAAAATTATAGGGTAGTCATTAATATAATCCGTTATCAATACGTAAATAACCCCTATATTTGCTGCTCCTCCGTATAAAGTGGGGATGGCTATAGCAAATTCAAGCAGTGTTGGTTAAAAAGCGCTGACGGTAGCATTATTAGCGCATAAAAAAGACACCTGATAAAGAGGTGTCTTTTTGATTGGCACTGCTGGTTAATAAGACCAGCTAATAGGATTTGTCTTACTTATGCAAACTTGGCTTGGCTTTACCTTTGTTTTTAGATTTAGCATCTTTTAACCCAACCAATGGCATACCAGCGCCTTGCCAGCCGCCGATACCGCCCTCTAGGCGATAGACATTGTCTTTACCAATCATTTGGACAGCAGCACCTGCTTGGATACCCATATCACAGACGATGATGACTGGCTGCTCAATCGCACGAATTTCCTCAATGCGGTCTTTAAGCTCAGTAAAAGGTATGTTGCGGCTGCCTTGGATATAACCAGTTTCAAATTTCTTTTTGGCGCGAATATCGATCAGCTGCGCATTTTGCGAGTTGACCATCATACCCAAGGTGTTGGGCGATATTTTTCTGCCACTACGTTTGTTTTCAATAGCAAAAAACAGCACGGCAAGCACGGCTAATATACCAAATAAAAACGGGTGGTTGCCCACAAATTCCAGCGCACGATCCAAACCATACCTCCAAAAATATAAGTGTTCGGTCAAACTGAGATAACAGCCCAACGATGGTGAACAAGGCGCTATTATACCGATAAGGTCATCTATAGTAAACGGGCGATGGCTTGGTCGTTACTTTATCTCGTCGTTCCTTTATCAGTAACCTTTAGGCATATCTGCTAATAAGGCTTAGTATCCGCCTCTTCTGTTAACGTCACAAGGTTTTCAACACGGCGCTGCAATACTTCGCCGTCCGCAACCGCTTGCCATAAGGCGCAGCCTTTACTGTTATGGGTATGGCGACAATCGCGGAACTGGCAATCACCTGCCAGTGGCGCAAGCTCGATAAAGCCTGAGATAATATCATCAGGCGTTAAATGCCAAATACCGTACTCACGAATACCAGGGGTGTCGACAATGCCGCCTTGGGTTAAGTCATCTGGATTAAATGGTAATAAGCGACTGGTGGTGGTGGTATGTTGACCGAGCTTTGAGTTTTCAGAGATAATATTGACGCTTTGTGCTGATTCAGGTAATAAGGCATTAATTAAGCTGCTTTTACCGACGCCTGACTGACCAGCAAAAATGACCAGTTTCTTATCGATGTAGCGCTTTAGCTCATCAAGCCCTATTTGCTCATCGCTATCAGCGATGTTTTCAGGGCATGCAACCGAGGTCAGTACGCTTTCGTAACCAAGGGCCGCGTATTGTGCCAATAATTCACTGGTATCGACGCTGTTTTCTTGCGCCAGTAGATCGGCTTTATTAAGTACCAATAATGGCTTTACGCCCGCATGATGACAAACGACCAAATAGCGATCAATCAATGTCGGCGCAGCGGCAGGCAAGGGCGCAAATACAATGGCCAAAATATCAACATTAGCAGCGACGGGTTTGAGCTTATGATAACGGTCAGGACGCGAAACGAGCGAGGTGCGAGGCTTGACTGATTCGATACGTCCAAAGCCGGTATTAGGATCGGCAGTCCAGCGTACTTGGTCGCCCGCTGCTAGCATAGGTAGATTGGTACGCACATGACAGCGCCAAATATCGCCTAACGTTAATTCCTGCCAAAATGGCTCAGGGTCATCGGGCGCAATCTCCGGCTGCACAGGAATTACTGCCGGCAAGCTGGTCACTTGTACTTCTAGCTGCTTACCATAATGCGCCATGACCACGCCATCCATCAAACTGTCATCGATGCTGTCTTGGCTATCGAGCTGTTGTTTGTCGATGCGACGAATCTGTTGTTTAGTCAGTTTGCGTTGCCGGATTAATGCCATGGGTTGTGACCTATTAGAAAAATATTGCTAAGTGTAGCGTGAAAATTTGCTAACATACAGCCTAAAGCGCCGCTAGCAGATAGTGGTTTTGTAATGTTTTCGTTTTATTAGGCATTATAGCCAACCAAGTGCAAAGCATATGATTTTAGCCTGACTATTTAGAGTCAGTTTAATTGATTAACAAGGCTCACAAGCTGTGCCAAAGTTTATTGACCATAGGATATTTTATGAGTACCGACGACCATCCCAATAAAATTAAAATCAAAAACCAAGGTAAAAAAGGGTTGGTGTGGATTGACCTAGAAATGACCGGACTTGATACCTTAAATGATGAGATTATCGAGATTGCGACCGTGGTGACCGATGAGGATTTAAACGTCCTTGCCGAAGGGCCAGTGTTTGCCATTAAAGTATCCGATCAAATATTAAATAAAATGGATGACTGGAATACCAAGCAGCATGGGCAGTCAGGCTTGGTGGACCGTGTGCGCCGTAGTACGGTGACCTTGGCGGAAGCAGAAGCGGAAACCATTAAGTTTTTGAATAAATGGGTCGATAGTGGCAAGTCGCCGATGTGTGGTAACTCAATCTGCCAAGATCGCCGCTTTTTAGCCCGCCAAATGCCCGAGCTTGAGCGCTTCTTCCATTATCGCAACCTTGATGTGTCGTCGATTAAAGAGCTGTGTTTCCGCTGGCGTCCAGATATTTTAAGGAACTTTGAAAAAGGCGGCAGCCATTTAGCCTTAGATGATATTCGCGATTCTATTCGTGAACTAAAACATTATCGTCAGCATTTCTTTAAGTTGATGCCTTAACGTCATGTTCAAAGATTGATGTCTTAGAAATCAATCTTTAGAAATAACCATTTAAGAACAAATAAAAAGCCCGTCAAAGAAGCGAATGCCAAGATATGGCTCGTTTCTTGGCGGACTTTTTGTTTCAGTGATATTTTTAATTAACTCTTATTGGATAATCCTTTAATAGTATATTAGCGACCCTCATCAGGCCGCTTAATGCTATCAGAGCTGGCTTCATAAACCGCATCTAATTCTGCTTCCGTTAAATATTTTTCTACCGTCGGGTATAACTCGCGCTCTTCAAAGCGAATATGGTCGTATAATAGAGTGCCAAGCTCATGAACTTGTGCCACGCTGACCCCTTTATTGCCAGATTTTTGTGATTGTTCGACCGTATTTATCAGTTGATGTAATTGCTTATGCTGTCCATCAAGGGTATCGAGTACTGACGCCACCTCAGATTCAGTAGCGCGGTACGGCTCTAAGGCATTAGCGATTAAATTGTCTTCAATTTGGAAGTGGTAAGCCATATCATTAATATAAGAGGTAAGATTGTCCCAATGTTTGGCAATCTCTTCGGGTTTATCCAAGCTTTCTTTGGCATGGCGAGACAGATTAAGCCCAAGATGGTGCTGGCGTGACAGCGGCTGCAATTGATTGGCGCGTTTCATAATTAAATACCTTAATGCTTCGAGAAGTCATGATTGATTCATTATTTGGAGTCATATTTTATGTTTAACTATCTTTTAATTTTGCATTTACTCGGGGCTGCAATTTGGACAGGTGGTCATTTAATACTAGCATTAGTGGTGTTGCCAAAAGTGCTATCTTCACGTAATTTAGACGCATTGTTACAATTTGAAGGTCAGTTTGAAAAAATTGGTATGCCGGCATTAGCCATTCAAATCATCACTGGATTATGGATGGCATATAAGATATTACCTAACATAGAGATGTGGTTTGCCTTTGATAATGACATCAGTGTCTTGATTGGTATAAAGCTGAGTTTGTTATTACTGACGGCACTAGTCGCGATGCATGCGCGCTTTTGGGTCATACCACGCTTATCCGCTAATAATTTGAATGGGTTTGCCATCAATATTATTCTGGTGACGTTATTTTCAGTGGCGTTCGTCGTGGTTGGTACGCTGTTCCGTACGGGATTTTAAAGAGAAGTTTTTAGATAAAATGATATAGGCTAAGTAGCAATTAATAGCTAATACAAATCAACAAACACAAAAAAACCTCAAGTAAATGAATACTTGAGGTTGAAACTTTGTACTTAATAATTTTATTAAAAACCAAGTTTTAAATATGGCGCAGCGGACGGGACTCGAACCCGCGACCCCCGGCGTGACAGGCCGGTATTCTAACCAACTGAACTACCGCTGCTTAGGTCGTCTTTAGCATTTCGTTTTCTAAAAGACCCACTCGCTAAATGAGTGGTGGGTGATGACGGATTCGAACCGCCGACATTCTGCGTGTAAGGCAGACGCTCTACCAACTGAGCTAATCACCCTGAGAAGCGTTAAAAAATTGCACTGCAATTTTAGCTTCGCAAGGGAAATCCTTTAAATAGGATTTCCTGAAAGCTTCAACATTCAAAGCTGTCACCCTTTAAATAGCTTTCAACAGAAGAGAACTAACTAAAGCCTCGCTCTGTGGGTGTGTATTATATACATTTACACATGACTGTCAAATATTATTTTAAGTATTTTTAAAATTATGGCTAATAAACTTACTTACCGCTCAAACTAAGCTGTAAGTAGGGTGATGATAGACTATATAGCCGCTATATTGCTGGCTATTGCGTGCTTGCTAAAAGTCACTATACTGATAAGGCTTTTTGCATCTAACGAACAAGACGTCTACTTATAGGGCGTCTACTTAATAAAACAGCGGGCTAATAACTAATAAATAGATGAATGATTTGAGTGATATAGGGTCATGGAGGTGAGCATAGATAATTTTAATATAGAAGCTCTGTCTATTGAAGACTACTTTACTACCTGGTCGGTAGGAGACTTTGCTGGATTGGGTTTGGTATTGCACGTGATTTTGATGATCGTCATGACCCTGCGTATCGTCTCGGTGCAGCGCAATATTGGGGTATCGATTGCTTGGGTTGCTGTGCTTTATACTTTGCCTTTGGTTGGTTTTATCGCTTATATCTTATTGGGTGAGCCAATGATTGGGCGGCGTTATCGTGCGCGTATGAATCAGGCGCGGCTACTGATGAATGATATGGCCAAGCGTGAGCAAATGGTGTTTGATGAAGGACAAGAGCTGCTACCCGATAATTATCGCGGTGTCAGTAAAATAGGCACACGTTGGACAGGGTTTGGAGTGTTTCCTGATCATCAAATGCAATTATTGACCACGCCGAGTGCTATCTTTGGGCGCTTGATTGAAGACATTAATGCCGCTCAGCGCATTATTCTGATGGAGTTCTATATCATTTATCCAAAAGGTCAGATACTCGACGTCATGGACGCGTTGATGGCAGCGGTACAGCGCGGTGTCGAGTGTCATATTTTGGCGGATAGTGTGGGCAGTTTTAGCTTTTTTAATAGCAAACAGCATCGCATGTTAGAAGAGGCTGGGGTTTTTGTACACCAGTCGCTGCCGGTTGGTTTGTTTAAGACGCTATTTAAACGCTCAGATTTACGTAATCATCGCAAGATTATCGTCATTGACGAACATATAGGCTATATCGGTAGCTTTAACTTGGTTGACCCGAAGTTTTTTAAACAAAACAAAAATGTCGGTCAATGGATTGATGTGGCGATACGTAGCGTCAGCCAACAACCGATAAATATTGCCACGGCGATGGCAAAAGTGGTGGTCACCGATATTGGCGCGGAAAATAAAGACAATCTCGATGCGCTCAATCACCGCGTGAATAACTATACGCGTAAGCTTTATGTCATGAATCCGACTATTAATGATATCAATAGTCGCGTTAAAGTGTTAGACGAGATTAGCGATACAGATGAGCTACCCGAGATTGGGTCGACATCGATTGTGATACCGCGTATGCCAGTCGTTGAGGATGTGCTGGCGCAGCTAATACCTTCGGCGCCGCAAGTGACGGCGCATGTGATTTATAATACGTTGGTGACGGTGATACATCGTGCCAATAAACGTATTCGTATTACCACGCCGTATTTTGTCCCCGATGAAGCGTTATCAGGGGCGCTGACCACCGCGGCCAAACGAGGGGTCGAGGTGACGGTTATTGTGCCCGAAAAAGTGGATTCATTTTTGGTGCAGCATGCCTCGCAAGCGTACTATCAAGAGCTACTCGAAGCCGGGGTGAGCATTGCTTTATTTAAAGGTGGACTGCTGCATGCTAAAACCGTGGTTATTGACGATGATTATTGTCTGTTTGGTACGGTAAATATTGATATGCGCAGTTTTTATTTAAATATGGAGGTCAGCTTAGCGATTTATACGCCAGAAATGGTCGCTCAGGTTGCGGATTGCCAAGAGGTTTACTTGCAGAGTTGTCGGTTTTTACGTTTAGAAGAATGGCAAGAGCGCCACGGAGCAGAGCGCTTATTTGATAATGTAGTGCGCTTATTTAGTCCTTTATTGTAGCGCTTTTGATTTTAGGTTAAGGTAAACTACTTATTTTTATTACCATCTTATTTTTATTATTATTTGAAATGTTTGTTTTCAAAACGCTCAATTTTTAAAGGATAGGCTCGCCTTATGTCTGCATCGCCCTTAACGCCCCTTGATTATATCGCAGCAGGCTATTGGCAAGATTTTTTAGCCGGCCGTTTTGTTGCCGGCGGCATGGCTTATGAAGCGGAATTGCATCGATGCACACTCGATGAATCGTTGGCAAGTTTACAGCGCGTAGATACTTTGCTGTCGCAGATACGCCGTGACATGGTTAAGTCGGGCAGCTGGGATGAAGCGGCGCTATTAATAGATGAGCGCTATCGTAATTTTATGGTATTTTTGGCATTTTATACCGGGCGCGTATTGGCACAGCAATGGCAGTATACGCCGCATTGGTTCGGAGAGTTTGAGCTACGTAAGCGCTATCCTACCTTGCCGCTACTGACCGATGACTTTTATCAGCATATGGCCGTGGTTTATCGCGATGATAGTGAGGTTAATAATCAGTTTAATACGACTGAGTCGCTATTTTTTGCTTTAGAGCCGATAGGAATGCGGCTGTTTGGTCATATTGATAGAGCGTTTCAAGCAGTGCAAGGCGGTCAGGTGGCAAGTGGACTATACCAAGCAGTAACTGCAAGAGTGCCAAACGCCATTAATAATAGTTATTCTCATCATGAGCTGCAATCAACACCTGAACCTGTTAAAGCAGATACTGTATTAGCAAAAGCTAATTTATCGACGGCTTCATTAGAAAGCCCCCCTGTACAAACTATAACGGCAGAAACTACGTCAGTAGTATCTTCACAAGCAGCGTTAAAAGAAGTTGCAGTAAAACCAACAACAAAATTCGCGCCAACTCCAGAGCTTTTTACTCAATTGCTGATAGAGCTTGATGAAATAGACGTCGCCCAAAGCGCTGGCAAAACAGAATACGAGCAAGCCCGTAAAGTCTTGGATCAATTTGAGCAGTATATTGCTAAGCAAGAGAAACCGCGCGCGCAAGTTGCCTTTTCACAGCAGCATTTGGCAGCAAAGCAGCAAGCTCTAGCAAGATTGCAAGACGCTGCCCATGCAGGTAATAGCGCGGCGATGCTACGTTTGGCAATGTATGAGCTGCTTGGTGAAGGAATAAATACGGATAAAGTAGCTGGCATGGAAGCAGGCGTTGAATGGGTGAAGCAAGCAGCGAGCAAAAACGACAGCCGTGCCCAGCGTTTATTAAGTAAGCTCTACTATCAAGGCTTTGGCGTACCGCAAGATATGACCAATGGCAAATATTGGCTTGAGCAAGCGTCCGAAAACGGTCATGTAGAAGCGGCCAGTTTGGTCAGTCAATGGCAGCAAGCGCAGGCGTTGATTAGCACACAAAAACAAGAACAGTATAGTCTCAAACGTTATCAGTTATTGTTTGCGGTAATTATTGTCGTCGCTATATTAATCTTCATTATTGTCTAGCTGTTTATGTAAAACTCTAGTTTTAAATTCTGATTTTTAAATCTTTGTTTCTAATCGCAAGTGCTTTAAAACTATTGTTTAGCATTAAATTCAGGTAGAATTGGCGCGTTTTTTATTGGCATTTCTTATTGTCATTTTATAACGTCATCTCCTATCGTCCGATCCATTACTAATCTGGGCTTCTTCATGCCATCTTCTGATAATTCCTTACCTTCTTTTGATAAGTCGACTCAGCCGATACAAAGCCGAGCCGTTTATAAACCACCTATTTATTATCAGGTGACGATTGGGTTGCTAAAACCGCTCTATCGTCTGCAAGTATGGCGCCGCTCGCATAAGCGTGATAATTACCAGCAAGAAGTCGAGCAGCGTTTTGGTAAGCGCTATCCTGCGCCGCCTGTACCTAATGCAAATATTCAATCTAATGCGACTGCCATCGAAAATGGCAATCATAGAGAGTGCAATAGCAAAAAGGTCATCTGGTGCCATGCGGTCTCTTTAGGCGAGACCAATACTGTCGCGCCTTTGCTGGATGCGCTATTGGCAAAAGGCTATCAGATATGGTTGACCAATACCACGCAGACTGGATATGCGCGCGGTGCCAGCCGCTTTGCCGATGATATTGCCCAAGGTCGCTTAAGCCATAGTTACGTTCCAGTCGACAGTCCTGCGGTTATCGAGACATTTTTAGGACATGTACAACCCGTCGCCGCCCTGTTTGTAGAAACCGAGCTTTGGGCCAATATCTTAACCAAATTGTCCGAACATCATATCCCAAGTGTTTTGGTCAATGGACGGCTGTCGGCGTCTTCTTTTAAAAGCTATCAAAAAATTGGCGCTGTCAGTGCCAGTATGATGAAGAATTTGAGTTTGATTATTGCGCAGGATAACGAATCGGCAAAACGCTTTCGGCAATTGGGCGCTCATAGCGCGCAAATCCGGGTGGCAGGTTCGCTAAAATGGGTAATCAATACGCCAAAGCCAAAAAATGACAATGATGATGTTAAAAAAGCTGACATAGGAAGCGATGGCGCAGACTTGGACTTAGATTCAGGCATAGCAGATCGTCCGATTTGGGTGGCAGCAAGCACGCATAGCGGTGAGGGAGAGATCGTATTATCATGGCAGCAGCAAATCCTATCTAACCCTTTGTTAGCTAATAGTTTGCTGATTATCGTGCCAAGACATCCAGAGCGTTTTGATGAAGTGGCAGAGCTGATTGAAAAATCAGGATTGGCGATGGCGCGGCGTAGTGCTGAAGATGCCATTAGCGCAAATACTCAAGTCTATCTCGCTGATAGTATGGGTGAGTTGATGCGCTGGTATGCGCTTGCCGATGTGGCATTGGTAGGCGGCTCATTGGTCGATATTGGCGGGCACAACCCCGTTGAGCCGGCAAGCGTAGCAACGCCAGTATTGATGGGTGCTTATACCCAGTCTTGCCAAAGCGTGGTTGATAAGCTTGCTAGCGTCGGGGCGTTATATCAGCCAAACAATGCGTTTTATAGCGCGATTAATGCGAATGGCCAAGTCTCTCAGCCGCGTCACTCTGATGGTAAGCAATCTTCTTCAGATGATGGTGACAATCTTCTTTATCAGCAGCTAAAGTATTGGCTGAGCCATTTAACCTTAGCAAAACAGGCAGGGCAAGCAGGTGCAGCAATGACTGAGCAACAGCAAGCAGTCTTACATCGTCAGCTATCGATGATTGAAGGTGTTATTGAACAATACGCTAAACCATCTTTTGAGCAAGACCTGAGCCAAGACGTGAATTAACAGCGGATATAAGTGACGCTATGAACTGTATATTATTGCCAGCGACCAACTTTCAACATGATAACGCGTCTGCGTATATCAATGATTTAGCGCAAATTGCTCATGTGAATAAAGTGCTAAATGCCCAAGTAGGCGATAGGTTAAAAATTGGTCAGCTTGGCGGTAAGCTCGGTAGCGCTATCATTAAAACCATTACCTCCGATAGTATTCAACTAAGCGATATACAGCTGAATAACAATCCGCCAGCAAAGCTTAACCTTATAGTGGTGTTGGCATTGCCAAGGCCAAAGGTATTGCGGCGTTTAATCATGGATATGACGGCGCTTGGCGTTAACGATATCATTCTTATCAACAGCTACCGTACGCAAAAAAGCTATTGGCAAAGTCCAATGCTAGCTCGCCTTGACGAGTTTGTGTTAGAAGGTCTGCAACAAGGCGTGGACACAATTGCGCCGCGTATTAGCCTGCAAAAACGCTTTAAACCCTTTGTAGAAGATAAGCTTGCAAGCTTAATGACCAGTCGCGCTATCGTTGCTCATCCTTATAGCGCGCTGTCATTTGCGCAATACGTCCAGCAACCACTGGCAAAACCTAAGGCAGCTCATGAATCGACTTTACCAAGTATGGTATTTATCGGTGCTGAAGGTGGCTGGATTGATTATGAGATTGAGTTGCTTGCTGAGCAAGGATGTACGCCAGTTAATATCGGGCCACGCATCTTACGTACCGAAGCCGCAGTCAATGTCATTTTAGGGCAGTGGTTACTAGAAGGTCAGGATTAAGCTCAGGCAGATACATAAATCATTGATATCTTGTTAAAAATTAGACCAGTTTATCGGCACAGCAGGGCTAGATAAATTTATTGATAATTAATCTCATTTCTATTAGTATAATGTGTCTTAGACATTAAGGTCTTATTAATCCCGTTATCCCGCTATTCAATTATTTATTAATAATTTTAATGTCGCCTTATCTCACTTATCCGTAGCACCATTATGGGGAATGCCATGTCATTAACTGCTATCAGTGCAAATCTATCTTCTAGTAAGCTTACTTTACCCATTGCTGTATTTGGCATGATGTTAGGTCTTGCGGGCTGTAGTAACTCATCGACGCCAGAAGAAAACGTAGATGCTGACACTACAACCACTGCTGAACAATCTGGCGCTGAGCAAGAAGTGGCGAAAAATGATGACGCAACGGCCGCTGGTGGGCAAACGGTTACGATTTACTCATCACGTAATGAGCAGTTGATTAAACCGTTATTGGATAAATATACCGAAAAAACAGGTGTTAAAATTGAGCTGGTCACCGATAAAACTGGTCCATTGATGGCGCGTTTGCAAGCGGAAGGTAAAAACACGCCTGCGGATATGTTATTAACCGTTGACGCGGGTAACTTATGGCAAGCAGCGGAGCAGGGCTTATTGCAACCTGTGTCTTCTACTATCTTAGAAACCAATGTTCCTGCTAAATACCGTGATCCAAAAGGTCAGTGGACAGGTCTGTCATTACGTGCTCGTACGATTTTTTATGATCCAAGCAAAGTTAGCGCCGACCAACTATCTACTTATGCAGATTTGGCCGATCCAAAATGGAAAGGCAAACTTTGTCTGCGTTCATCAAAAGCTGTTTATAACCAATCATTGGTTGCAAGCATGATGGAAAATCTGGGCGAAGAAAAAACAGAAGAAATTATTCGTGGTTGGGTAGCTAACTTAGCAACAGACGTCTTTAGTGATGATACTAGCATGTTAGAGGCGATTGCCGCTGGTCAGTGTGAAGTGGGTATTGCCAATAGTTACTACTATGGTCGCCTGCTTGATGAAAAACCAAATTTTCCTGTAAAAATATTTTGGGCGAACCAAGGCACGACTGGTACTCATGTCAACATCTCTGGCGCTGGGGTTATCGCTAACTCAGACAATCCAGATGGTGCGCTTAAATTGATGGAGTGGTTATCTTCTGATGAGGCGCAAGGTCTTTATGCCAGTTCTGATAAAGAGTATCCTGTAAAAGTAGGTATCGATGAGTCAGAGCTACTCAGATCTTGGGGTCCGTTTAAACAAGATAGTATCAGCGTGCAGAAGTTTGGTGAGCTACAAACCCAAGCCATTCAAATGATGGATAAAGCGGGTTATAAATAACAAGCTACAAGTCGCTGAGCGGTTGGTTTTTAGCGATTAGATGTTTATTCATCTAGCATCTAATCGCGTCATTATGCGTATGACACGGTAACAACTTATGATAACAACGCCAGAAGCGTCTGCTAAACAAGACAATACTGTCAATGAAGCTAATAACGACAATAATAGCTCGTCTATCAGTCAAGACCATGTCGTCCGCAAACGTATTATCTCGAAATCAGTCTTAGGACTGATTTCGTTGTTTATGCTCGTACCGATTTTAATCGTACTATTATCATGGACGCAGCCGGTCGCTGATATTTGGACGCACATGCGTCAATATGTGTTGCCGCCAGTGTTAAAAAATACCGTCATTTTATTGCTGATGGTGACACTGATTTCTGGCGTGATCGGCACGGCACTTGCGTGGGTGACCAGTATGTACCGCTTCCCGGGACAGCGGTTTTTTGCCTGGGCGCTGATGCTGCCATTAGCGATGCCCGCTTATGTCTTAGCATTTGTCACTGTCGGTATCGTTGACTTTAGTGGCCCCCTGCAAACGGCGTTAAGGGAGTTTGGTTTTACCACCGCTATCCCATCGGTACGTAACGTCTGGGGCGCAGGCTTGGTATTGTCGTTGGCATTTTATCCTTATGTTTATTTGCTGGCACGCCAAGCGTTTTTATCGCAAGGCAGGCGCGCGATTGAAGCGGGGCAGATGCTTGGCTTAAGTCGTAGTAAGGTGTTTTTTCGGCTGGCATTACCACAAGCGCTGCCTTGGGTCATTGGTGGTTTGCTGCTTGCTAGCATGGAGACGCTGGCAGATTTTGGTGCGGTGTCGGTCTTTAATGTCGATACTTTTACGACGGCGATTTATAAAGCATGGTTTGGATTTTTTAGTCTAACCACTGCCGCGCAGTTGGCCGCGTTATTAATCGGCGTGGTTTTTATCGTCGTCTTGTTTGAGCAATATTGGCAAGCCAAGCGTGGTAATACGGTGACGCAGGGTAGTAGTCAGCGCTTTGAAGCCAGTAAACCTGCGAAGTGGGGCATGGCGCTACTTTGTACGCTGGTATTTTTGATAGCGTTTTTGATTCCATTTTTGCAGCTGCTTTATTGGACCGCTTTAAACTTCCAGCAAGACTTTGACGCGCGTTATATTGATTTTGTTACCAATAGTCTTATGATTGCCAGTATGACCACCATATTTATCGCATTTTTGGCGATTATTATTGCGTGGGTCAAGCGTCAATATCCGGATAAATCGACCAAACTCATGACTACCTTAGCCAATTTGGGCTATGTGGTGCCGGGTACGGTCTTGGCGGTTGGGATATTTATTCCGATAGCGTGGCTTGATAACCAGCTCATTGCTTTTGGTATTACTTCAGCACAGTTTTTATCCGGTAGTGTGATTGTGATGCTGCTGGCCTTATCGACGCGTTTTATGACGGTAAGCTTTCAGCCGGTAGATCGTCAGTTACAGCGCTTGACCGTCAATCAAGAAGCGGCAGCTAAATTACTCAGTGATAGCCCGTATCAGCGCTGGCGGCAAGTGATGCTACCCGTACTTAGCCCCGGGGTATTGACTGGGTTATTAATGGGTTTTGTCGAAGTGATGAAAGAGATGCCGATTACCTTGATGACGCGGCGACAAGGCTGGGATACGCTGGCAGTAAGGGTGTTTGAGATGACCAGCGAAGGCATGTGGGGACGCGCTGCCTTGCCAAGTTTGTTGATTGTACTGGTTGGTCTTATTCCTGTTTGGATATTGCTGCGTCAAAGTGATAAACAAAGTTAAGCGCATTTATCATTAAGCAACAATAATCCAAGCGCTATAATCAAAAAGCCTTAATCAACTAGCCCTAGTTAAATAGTAGTTAAACAGTCTCTTTGAAAAAGAATCATATTAAAAAAGCCATATTAAAAACCGTGTCAACAAAAGGTTTTATTCACTAACAGCTTACTGGTACCGTCTATGTATACTGACTTGATGAACGATTCAACCAATCCAGCAGCGTCTAAATCCGTCAAGGTGGGCGGCAAGCCAAGACCGGAGCATGTGAAAAAACCACCGACAACGTTATTAACCAAAGCTCAACTAGCAAAGCTGCAAGCGGATAAAAGCTTGCCTAAAAATACAGCAAAACAAAATATATTAAAACAAGGCATATCAAAACAAAGTACTTTAAACCAAAGCACTTTAAATCAAAGCGTTATAAATCAGTCTGTCTCAAATCAAGAAACGGCAGAACAGAGCCAATCGCAAGATAACCAAGCTATTAAAGCATCGACTAACAACACCGGTGCTGATGACGCTTACTTTAGCGTGCAAGACTTAATCGTTGGCTATGACGATACGATTATCGTGAATGGCTTATCGTTAGATTTAAAGCAAGGTGAAATAGGCTGTTTTTTGGGTTATAGCGGCTGCGGTAAAACCACGGCGTTAAGGGCGATTGCTGGGTTGGAGCAGAGTCGTGGCGGTAAAATTTGCTTAAGCAATCAGCGTCTGACCGAGCAGACAGAGCGCACCAAGTTTGCGGTCGCGCCAGCCAAGCGCGGTATGGGCATGGTCTTTCAAGATTATGCGTTATTTGGACACTTAAGCGTGGCAAAAAATATCGCTTTTGGTCTTAATAAATGGTCGGCGGCCGATAAAAAAGCGCGTATTAAAGAAATGCTAGAACTTGTCGAATTGACGGAACATGCCGATAAACGTCCTAGTGAGCTATCGGGTGGTCAGCAGCAGCGAGTGGCATTGGCGCGCGCATTGGCACCAAAGCCTAAACTCTTGCTACTTGATGAGCCGTTTTCTAATTTAGATGTGGTACTACGTGAATCACTGGCGATGAGCGTGCGTGATATCCTTAAACGTACCAATACCACCGCTATTTTGGTCACCCATGATCAAAACGAAGCCTTTGCTTTGGCCGATAAAGTCGGGGTCATGGATAAAGGTAAATTGGTCCAGTGGGCCACGCCAAGTGAGCTATATCATGAGCCGGTCAGTCCGTTTGTCGCTGAGTTTGTCGGTGAGGGGGCAATGATAGATGGCATCATCAAAGAAGGTCATGTCGAAACCGCACTTGGTGATATTTATCGGCGTATGGAAGTCTATGATGAGTTAGGGCAGCCACTATATTGCGAGTACGATTATCCAAACGGCACACCGATTAAGGTCTTGGTACGGCCTGATGATATCGTTCATGACGATGAAAGTACGCAGACGGCTTTAGTCGTCGGACGCGTCTTTCGCGGCGCAAACTATCTATATCGCTTACAGCTTGCTGACGGTCAAACCGTATTGTCCCTCGTTGCCAGTCATCATAACCATGAGATTGGCTCGCAAATTGGTATCTTGCCTATCCTCGAGCATGTGGTGGTGTTTGATGAAAAAGACATCAATGCCACCACCTGGTCAGAGTATGATAGATCCGAGCGCGTGGAAGAAATCAGATAATTAGCAGTTTTAAGCTTAGGGATACTTTTTAAGTTTAACGAAGACGTTAAGCGTGACGCGTTGCCAATATATGCAAATAGCGCCCAAGCCATTTATACGGCTCGAGTTGCGAGTAGCGCAGCTCCATACGTATTACCGCATCAGGGTCATTATGACCGCCACGTTTAAGCGGCGCATAATCATGAAATACCCGCAAGCCACTGGCAAGTATGGTTTGATACTCATGCGCCCTTAGCCACGATTCAACCTCTTCTTTAGCAACCGGATGATTGGGCGTGAGACTTTTTTCATTGTCTGCTTTATACTCGCTGTTATCTAATAAGTTGAAATTACCCATAATAAGATTGCGATAATCAAAACTTGCTGGATTATAAAAGCACAGCGATAGCGCGCCATTTGCGCTCAAGTGCCTATCAAAAAAATTCATCACCGCGGCAGGTTCTGCCAACCATTCAAGCAGCGCATGACACATAATCAAATCAAACTTTTCTGTGTTACTCGCGAGCTTTTCTTCAAGCTCTTGATACGGACAAATATACCACCTAATATCTAAATCCTTTTCGACGCTTTCAGCGTTTGCTTGCGCTTTCTCCAGCATATTGGCTGAAATATCATTGATAACCAGCCTATGTCCTTGACTGGCAAGCTCAATCGCAATTTGCGCCAGTCCTGCGCCGACATCTAGAATACGTAACGGTCGCCCAAGCATTTGGCTCATCTGCGCACAATAGACAAAAATATCACGGCGCAATATGGCCAGACGAATATCACCCTTTAAGCCGCCATAAACCTTTTTTTCAAAGTGGTCGGCAATCGCGTCAAAGCTGCGGTCTGTGCGCGTATCAGATTGTACAATGGACGCTGTGATAGCTTGTTTGCTTGCCTCGTTAGTTGCTTGCTTAATGGATGAACTGCTTGCTTGGCTCTCTTTTTGTGTCATTACGGACTCTATCTTATCTAAGGTATTTGAAATGGTTTTTATAACTTTTTTATTGGATTTTAATAGGGTTTTAGCGTATAAATAGTACGGTTGAAGCATAGTTTTTTATTAAAGTATCTAAACTAAACTACACTTGTCCATTGCCTAGGATTTTAGGCAATTTTCTGTTTATTACTGCTAAGGATAGCAATCATGGTCTTACCCAATTCATCCATTATAAACAAACCCGCCATGACGCGTGGTCTATTATCGATCGCCATTGCCAGTAGCTTATTGCTCGTTGGTTGTAATGACGATGATAATGATCATTACGTTTCAGCGCCGTCTGCTAGCGCTAAATTTATAAAAACCTTTACGGCAAATGATATCAATAGCAGTATTGGTTTGGGAAGTACGGCAACGCCTGTTGCTAAGTGCGGTGTTACCATAGAAAAAGTCACTTATGATACCAAAGGCGCTGCCGATGAAGATACCAATGCTACAGCCGCTTTGATGCTACCGACTGGCGACGCGGCCGAATGTAAAGGTGATCGTCCTGTCTTATTATACGCGCATGGCACGACAACGGATAAAGGCTACGACTTTGCCCAAGTCGGCAATGCTAAAAACCCAGCAGTAAGAGAAGCAAACTTAATCGCCGCAAACTTTGCCGCCCAAGGTTATATCGTCGTCGCACCTAACTATGCAGGCTACGATGAATCAAAACTTGATTACCATCCTTATTTGGTCGCCCAGCAGCAGTCAACCGACATGGTCGATGCTCTAGACAGCGCGCGCAGCATTATCGAACGCAAAAAACGCGCCAATGATGCCAATTACAGCAAAATTGATGATTCGGGTAAGCTGTTTTTGAGTGGCTATTCGCAAGGTGGGCACGTCGCTATGGCGACCGCACGTAAGCTAGAGCAACAAGGTAAACCTATTACTGCTATGGCACCAGCATCAGGCCCTTACGCTTTAGCAGCGTTTGGTGATTTTATATTTGCAGGTAATGTCAATCTTGGCGCAACTCGTTTTGCACCACTATTAGCGATAGGATTACAGAAAAAATATCCTAATATTTATAGCAGTCGATCAGAGATATTCAGTGCTGATTATGCTAATACTCAATTTCCAAGTTTACTAAGTTTTGAAGAGTTAGTCGCAGCTGGACAACTTCCTAGATTTGCCTTGTTTGAAGCCAAACCTACTAGTGACCCTTTACTAAATCAATTACCCGATAGTGAACTGCCTTTTGCCTTTTTAGGATTCGCTGCTGAAAAATATTTGATAAAAACTGATTTTCGAGCTATGTACATGGCAGATGCGCTACAAAACCCTGATAGTCTAACGTCGACAACACCGACGGGAATGCCCGCTGCCAATCCAAAAAGTAATATTCGTAAAGCATTAAAAGATAATGATCTTCGTGGTTATAAACCTAAGGTGCCAACATTATTATGCGGTGGTCATCGTGATCCAACCGTGTATTACGATTTAAATACAGGGTCAATGTTAGCTATTTTAAAGCAATATAACGATAATAACTCAGCAGCTAATCTAAATATAACGGTATTAGATGTTGATAATAGCGATGAGGCAGATAGAGGAGTGCCTACTATTGCACCTTTGAGTCAGTCGGCCCTAGCTAATCCATGGTTGCAGAACAGTACTATTCCTAATATCCAAACTCGCTTTAACGCTAGTGTTACCGATGCTGGCAATAGCTTTTTATCTAGCTATCACGGTGGTCTAGTGGCTACTTCTTGTACTGAGGCTACTCGTGAATTCTTTGAGCAAAATTTTAACCAATCGTAAGATTGTTTAAGTTTGAGTCTAATATTCATACTAATAAAAAAAACTGTATCCTTT
>NZ_PJBX01000171.1:0-46439 GCF_002836335.1 Psychrobacter sp. Sarcosine-02u-2
TGCTGCTTGTACTCAAGCATATCAATCATCATGCCCCAGCCTTGATCCAAAATGGATTTATTCAATCCTGACTTGGCTTTGACGTTGCGCCCATGCTGAGTAGCAGAGCCACTAGCAGATTTCGACATATTGGCTACTTTTAAGTCCTCACAAGCAATCATGGCGTGGTTTTTGCTGATTGTGGTGGTGATTTTATGCAAGTAGTCATGGCGGATGTTGGCAATATGATGGTGTAATTTTTGAATCTTACGGTTCTGCTTTTTCCAGTTTTGACTGAATAAGACTTTTCTACTTAATTGGCGCTGTAATGCGGCCAGTTTAATTTGATTGGCTTTAAAGCTGTTTTTGGGTTTGATGTGCTGACCGTCTGAGGTAGTAATCAGTTTAGTGACACCTAAATCAATACCTATGGCGCTTGTAGAGGGGTGAATTGGGTTTTGATCCAGTGCTCGCTCACACCCAAAAGACACGTACCAGTGCCCTAATTTCTTGCTAATAGTGATGTTTTTAATGGTGCCGATGATGTCTTGCGATTTTCTAAACTTCACAAAGCCAATACCGCTAGGTAGTTTGATGCGGTTGCCTTCAATACGGCAATACTTATCAAACTGAACAAGCCTGATTGAGTCGCAGCCATCGGATTTACGTTTAAATCTTGGCATCAGTTGTCGTAGTTGAATCTCTGTGCCATCGCTTAGCTTAAAGAACTTGGGTTTACGAGGTTTCTTTTTATTTTCTTTGAGCCTGGCATGAACTTTAGGATCAAAAAAACGTGACCAAGCAGAGGCGAGATCACGTACTTTTTGTTGTAAGGACACGGCATTGGCATGGGTTCTTAAGAAGTCAAAATCAGGATTGTTCTTTAGATCCATGATTTTATTAACCAAGTTGGTGGCATTAATAAATTCATTTTTGGCAAACATCTCAAATGAGATCGCTAGCATTTGATTCCAAACAAAGCGTGCAGAGCCGACAAGATTATTTAGAATAATCTGTTGCTCTGCATTAGGCTCAAGCCTAAATTTATACGCTTTGTTGATTTTCATTACCGCAACTAATTTTGTTTGATAGAATATAAATTCTAAAGATTATTTAGATTTCATACAGTAGCTAATTTGTATAAAAATATAATAAACACTAGGCGAAATTCACCTCCACCCTAATGTCGGGTGGAGTCCTCTTTCGCTTTTAGATAGGTGACGTCTACTCTATCACTGTAACGATAGGTACGTATCAGACGCAGCTCAACAATATCATTCATATCTTCGGTAAATTTACCAAAGGGCGCCGCTTGTCTGACCGACTGCTTGGCCGCCTCATCTAGTATCGTCGAGTTTGAGCTCTCAAGTAAACGAATCGCCTTAATATTCCCATCATTGCTGATAATCACCATCAAACGTACCTCGCCGGTGATACCTTGTGCGCGTGCTTGCGCAGGATATTGCAGATTCCCGACGCGCTCAACGTGCTCACGAAAAGTGTTGATATAATCGGCAGCGGCGCCGCGGGTGGTCGAGTTACTATCGACGGTCACGACTTTTGATTTGGTCGCATACAGCTGTTGCCGCTGTGACAGTTGCGCCTCTAAAGTCGCGATTTGCTTACGCAGACGCTCTTCTTGCGCCTTCATGTCATCTTGTTCTTGCTTGCTGTCATTATCAGACTCGACACTCGCTTGACGCCAGCTAAGCGTGGTACGTAGATAGCTTTCTTGATAGCGCTGCTGCCGAACTTGACGCTGCAGGTCAATCACATCTTGCGTCTCGCTCATTTGCTCGGCTGCCACCGGACTACTCTGGTCTGTTTCTTGGCGTATTTGCTCTTGCACCGTGCCGCCGCCTTGTTGCGACGCATTGGCAATAAACTGCGCATCTTCATTTGGCTGCATATTCTCGGTCAAAGCTTTTGCAACGTCCTGCATCATGCCAGCAGGGTCTTGCCCCAGCGAAAAACTAATGCCAAAAATAATCAGCACATGAACACTGACGGCTATCACCGCCGCCATCGGCAAACTGATATCGCGCTTGGGCGCTTGCGCTGAAAAATGATAGCTTTGCGAGTCTTTAATCGAAGTCACAGTGGGTCTCAGCTGATGAATATAGTAGATTCCATTTAGAAATGTTATAGGACTGCTGGAATAAATTTTGCGAAGCCTCTGGAGTGCGAAGCGCACAGCAAGCGAGGAAAATTTATTCTAGCAGAGCCCTATTTTAAACCAACCACTTTTATATTGAATTGGCTATATAAGGGCGGTCGATACAAGGCGTCATAAAAGCTCTTAGATAAACTAAGCACTCGTCGACCAATGCCGGCGCTATCATACCATGAGATAGAATTGCGTCGCTAGCACAAGCTTATACTGTCGCTACTCAATCAATCACTTATATGCAGGCTTGTTTATCAATTTATTCACTGCCAACTTTAAAAACCGCGTTTTTAGAGAAAACCTCACAAAGGTTTTATACATTTGAAAGTTTTCTACATTTGATAGTAGACAGCCAAACTGCCCAATGATACAAAACGTAGACGTCCATTTTGCCTACTGTCATTTTGATATATACTGTTTTATATACCCTTTTTGCGCCTGCCATTAAATAATGAATAATTATAAGGATAATAAGTTTGAGTAACTTTGAGCATATGGACAATATGGATAATTCAGACAGTTTTGAAGAGTTATTTGACAGTATCGCTGACCGTTTTGACGAGTCCTTTAGCGATGGCTGGGAGCGTCTTAGCCAAGCCGTCAAAACTATCTATGACAGAACCACGGATAAATTTGAGGAAGAGCTGTCCTTGCCGGTTGCCCAAATTTACGTCAACGATGCGCTGCAAAAATTTGTCACCGATAACGTCAAAGCCATTTTAGAGCTGCGCGTTGAGATACATGACGACTGGTTCCGTTTATATTGTACTATTGATGTTGGCGGGATTTATGCAGAAGTAGCAAGTAATTTTAGCTTGGTTCATGTGCAGCTGGATCGCAACGTCCAGCGTTTTGTTTTTGGACAGCTGACTTATACCGATGTCCTTAATCTACGCTGCGAATCTTTTATCAAACGCCAAGGGCTTAAACTGTTTATTTGGTTTTATCATAGCGTGCTTAAAAAAGACCCGTTAGGTTTCATCTTGTCTTATATCAATATCGCCCGCGCCAAAGAAGAGATTATCTACCTTGATATCAATCGCTGGCTAAAAAAGAACAAAAAAATAATGAGCACCTTATATAAAGTGCAAGTCAATTATGGTGAGCTTGAAGAAGAACAATTGGTGCTTAAAACCCAAATCAATTATCGTGATTTGCTGGCCAGCAATGCCAATGAAGATATCATTAGCGATAAGGATGAGCCTGAATTGATACAAGGGCCTATCAATCCGATTGCTGACGCCACGGAGCCAAGTTTAGAACCTTCTTTATAAGCCTATTTTTATGAATACCTTAAAAGTTCCCTAGACGCTGCCGATAAAAAAGCACTGCCCCTTAAAGACAGGGTTTTTAAGGGGCAGTGCTTTTTAGTGAATAACCCCAGTTCGGGATAAGTGATTCATTAAGCTGCTGATAGTATTGATATTTTCTATTACTCTTGAAGACCAGCTAAGTCTTTGAAGACAGGCTTCTCTATAAACTACTGTCAAAAGCATGACTTTATAAGGTCAGATAATAATTATACAAATAGTATCAACAACTTAAGCACTGGCTTATCCCGAACTGGGGTTGAATACTGTCTATACTAATTTGCAATCATATCACTACCAATAGTTTTCTACCGCGATATTGCCCTCGCCGCGGCGATTCATCACCAAGCCTAAGCTCTTTAACGTTTCCTTGGTATCTTCGACCATTTCTGGGTTGCCGCATAGCATCACGTGCGTGCTATCAACGTCCAAATCAATGCCAGCGCGCGCTTGCAACGTGCCATCTAATAAGAGTTTTGGCAAGCGCTCAGTTAATGCGCCCTCGACAGGCTCGCGAGTAACGATAGGAATAAAGATAAGATTGGCTGGATTGTCCACCAACGAGCCAAAATCTTCTTGTAAGCTTTCAATCTTCTTAATATAAGCAAGCTCTTCTGTCGAGCGTGCGCTATAAGCCAAGACGATATGCTCGTAGTCTTCCCAGGTTTTTAAGTCCTGCAGCATCGATAAAAAAGGCGCTAAACCTGTTCCAGTTGCCAGTAACCATAAGTCTTTTGGCAGCGGTTTTTGATAACGCGCTAAAGTTAAAAAGCCAAAAGGCATGGTGTTTAATAATAGCTCATCGCCGACTTCTAGGTGTTGTAGCTGCGAGGTAAAGGCGCCATCAGGGATAACAATAGAGAAGAATTCTAATACCTCATCAAAGGGTGACGATACAATAGAATACGCGCGGAAGATATCCTCATCCAATGTTTCGTTCAGGTCTTCGTCTTCTTCAGCATCAGCTACTTTACTCAATTGCTTATAGTAGTTTAATTGACTGGGATTAACGCCCAAACGCACAAATTGCCCTGCGGTAAATTTAAAACTAACAGGACGACTGACGGTAAAGCTAAAGAGATTGGGCGTCCACGTGGTTTTACTGAGCACCGTTACTTTTTGAATATTGTCACTCATAATAATGATTCACCCTCGTTTTTTATGATTTATGATTGCTTATGGTTATTGATAATCGCTTATGGTTATAGATGGCTATGTTTTTGACTTTTTAAAGGCTCTAAAACAAAAGATGCGCCAAGCTTATCATAAAGCTAGCGCATCTTGGTTTTCTAACCGTCATTATCAATAAGCAGCGGTTATCAATATCGAAAACCCCTGCTCATATGCTCATATTTTATGCCTACCAAATACGAGCCAAACTTGCCCATTCAATCATACTATTCGGCAATATACCAAAGAAGAGAATGATAGCGGTGACGGCGATGACCATGATACCGCCCGTACGCAAACCCCACTGCTTTGAGACGTCAAATTCAATAAATTGTTTCGGACGTTTAAATAGCGTGAGCATGACGCGCAAGTAATAAAACAGACCAATGGCACTACCCAAGATAATCATGCCAGCCAAGAACCAGTTGGTACCTTGAACGGCGGCAAGAATCGCAAATAGCTTAGTGATAAAGCCTGCGGTTAATGGAATACCTGCCAATGACAACATCATAATGGTCATAACCGCGGTCAATACCGGACGACGCCAGAACAGCCCTTGATAATGGGTCAATTCATCTGCTTCACCCGCCAAGCGATACGGGCTCGACATCAAAGTAACAACACCAAAGGCACCGATAGAGGTAAAGGCATAAATTGCCATATACATGCTTGAGATACTATCAGCGGCTGAGCCAATGCTGACAATCACGATAAGCACATAACCCATATGAGCGATCGACGAATAACCAAGCAGGCGCTTAAGGCTGGTCTGACGTACCGCTAATAAGTTACCCACTAGTATCGATAAGGTTGCCATGACCATTAATAGCATCTGTACTGATGGCAGCGCCAATAGCGACGTATCAATTAAGAAGCGGACGGCAAGCGCCATCATCGCCACTTTGGTGACCGATGCCAAATAAGTAGCGACAGGTGCTGGTGCGCCTTCGTACACATCTGGCGTCCATATGTGAAATGGCGCAGCCGACAGTTTAAAAGCAATACCAAACATCATCATCGCCGTACCGACGATTAATAGTGGCGACTCAAAGAGATCGACCAACGTCATACTGATAGGCTTAAAAGCAAGCGAACCCACTTCTGCATAAATAAACGCCATCCCCATCAGCAGCGTTGCTGATGCCGTGGCTGAGAGCACCAAATACTTTAGCCCCGACTCAAGCGAGCGCTTACGCATATAGGTATAAGCCAGCATGCCGTATAACGGAATCGATAGCATCTCAAGGCTCATAAAGAATGAGGCTAAATGCTGGGCGCTGACCATGAGGAGCGCACCGACAGTCGATAGCAGCATGAGCAAATACAGCTCTTCTTTATGATCATCTAAATCGGCTAGATAGGCATAAGACAGCGTAAAACAGGCCAAAGCACAGATTAAGATAACCACCATATTAAACTGGGCAAAGTTATCAATCACAAACAACTGCTCAGCTGTTGGCACAAGCGTACCGCTATCAATAATGCCAGCCATTTGCCCAAGCAAGGCAAACAGACCTATGTTTAAACCAACCACCGAAATGGTACCGATCACCATATGTGAGCGCTTAATAGTAATGGCAATCATCACCACCAATACAGTCAACACTACCGCAATGATTGGCGCATAAGGCATCAGCCCCATCAAATCATTCATCGTAAATTCATTCATGACTTAACGTGCCTCCATTGCATCAAGCAGCTGCGATGCATCTACTTGTGTCACTTGACTGTACATATATGCGTTATTAATCCACTGCATGGCGTGACTTGAAGTATCAAGGAACGGCTGTGGATACAGACCGAGCCAGACCAAACCTGCTGCGAGCATCAGTAATAACGACAGCTCGCGCTTACCCAAGTCTTTTAATGGACGGGAAGGCAAACCATGGGTTTCGGTTTCTCGTAAAGCCACTTCTTTAATATTATTGCTACCGAACATGGCACGGTGAATCAAGATAAGCGAGTATAAACCTGCCAATACCAAGCTAAATGTCGCAAATACCACAAACACTGGATAATCAGCAAAGGCGCCAAATAAAATCAAGAATTCGCCGATGAAGTTACCTGTACCCGGAATACCAAGTAAAGCGGCACAAAAGAACATCAGAATCGGCGCATAATAACGGAACTGACCCCACATACCGCCCATCAAGGTCAAATCGCGCGTATGCAAGCGCTCGTATAACTGCCCTGCCATAATAAACAGTGCCGCCGAGCTTAAACCGTGCGCCAGCATTTGAATCATCAAACCTTGCAAGCTGATTAGGGTACCCGCGTAAATGGCCAAGACCACAAAACCCATATGCGAGATACTGGTATAAGCCAGTAAACGCTTCATATCAGTTTGCATAAAGGCCAGCCATGCCCCATAAAAGATACCTATGGTACCCAAGGTTATGGCAATCGGCGCAAAATCTTGTGACGCTGCTGGGAATAACGGTATGACAAAACGAATCAAACCATAAGCAGCAGTTTTAATCAAAACCCCTGCCAGATCCACCGAACCTGCGGTTGGCGCCTGCGCATGGGCGTCAGGTAGCCAGCCATGAAAAGGGAAAATCGGTAACTTAACGGCAAAACCAATAAAGAAGCACAGCATGATCGGATATTCCCAGCCACCAAGTGAGGTGCCGAGTAAGTCATTATAATTAAAGCTGACCACGCCTTTTTGCGCATAGCTGATAATGACCAATATCAAAATACCGACCAGCATGATAAGACCCGAGGCTTGGGTATAAATAAAGAATTTAGTTGCTGCGTATTCTTTGGTCTTGCCGCCAACCACATCATGACCCCAAATAGCGATCAAGAAGTAGATAGGAACCAGCATCATCTCCCAAAAGAAGAAGAATAAGAACAGGTCAATGGCTAAGAAAACGCCAATAACGCCGCCCAAGCTCCATAAAAGGTTAAGATGGAAGAAACCAACGCGGCGTTGAATCTCATTCCACGAACAGGCAACCGCCGCAATACCGAGCAGGCCTGTTAAACCAACCATCAGCAGCGATAAACCATCTAGCGCTAAATGAAAGCTGATACCAAAGCTTGGTATCCATGGCACCATGAATTCTGCGACCCATGGCACGTTTGCCTGAGGCGCAATCACCTGCTTACTCATGCCGCTATAATCACCGTATTGCCACAATACCAGTGACAAGGCAAAGGTCAACGTCATACCGATTAGAGCAATCCAGCGCGGCAGACGTTTATTAAAGCGTTCGACCAACCAACAGAGCAACCCTGCAATAAAAGGAATTGCGATTAATGCTGGTAGCATCCACGTTTGTTGTAACTCTATCATCTTATACCACCGTCATCATTACCAGCACCAACAGCACAGCCACACCCAAGCCAAAGCTTGCAGCGTAACCTCGAAGTGACCCTGTTTGCGTCGCAGACAATACCTTATTACCAGCGGATGCCAGTTTCGGTAAAATAAGCCACGTTTTATCGATAGGGTCGGCTTTAAATAAGCGGCCGATGAACAAAAAGGGTTTTACAAAAACTATATCGTATAGCGCATCAAAGCCCATACCGTGATAGCACCAATGATATAACGCTGCGCCTATAGAGGTGTGCTTAAAGCGGGTTAGCATGCGACCTTTATCGGCGACATATAACAGTGCTGCGAGAATTAAGCCTGCAAGCATAGCGCCCATGGCGATATATTCCGCCGTATGTTTTTCATGCGCTTGACCAGCTACTTCTAATAAATGCCCAACGCTTTCTGGCAAGACGCCTTGTAATGGCGGCGTAATCCACGCACCAACGGCAGTTGATAATACCAGTAGCACCGTCAATGGCAGCCAATATGACACACCAGATAGTTTATGCGCAGGGGTTTTCTCTTTACCAAAGAAGATAATCCAAATCATACGGAAGGTATAAAGCGCAGTTAAGAAGGCACCGAATACACCCATATAAAATAGAACTTGGTGACCGGTTGCATAGCTCTCCCATAGAATTGCTTCTTTAGAATAGAAACCAACGGTGACCCAAGGGATTGCTGCAAGCGCACCGCCACCGACGATATAGCACCAAAATACTAGCGGTATCTTTTTGCGTAAACCGCCCATCTTAAAGATGTTTTGTTCATGATGTACCGCAAGTATGACCGCACCTGATGATAAAAATAGCAAGGCTTTAAAGAAAGCATGCGTCATCAAGTGGAAAATAGCTCCTTGCCATGCCCCAACGCCGAGTGCCAAGAACATATAGCCGATTTGGCTCATGGTCGAATAAGCAAGGATACGTTTAATATCGGTTTGTGCCAGCGCACAAAATCCAGCAACGACTAGCGTCAAGGCGCCCACTGCCCCAACCCAGTACAAGAGTACGCCCGGGGTAAGGAGAAATAACGGATGTAGACGCGCAATCAGATAAACACCGGCGGTCACCATGGTCGCAGCGTGAATCAAAGCCGATACAGGCGTTGGACCTGCCATTGCATCAGCAAGCCACGTATGTAGTGGCAGCTGCGCTGATTTACCCATCGCCCCACCAACGAGCATAATAGTGGTCAAAATCATCGTTGGATTATTGATATCAAAGATTTCTGGCGCGCGGGTGATAATCTCTTGAATATGCAGGGTGCCAAATTCGCGGAATAATAAAAACAAACCAAAGGCCAAAAACACATCACCAACACGAGTGACGGTAAAGGCTTTCATCGCTGCCCGACCATTGGCGCGGTCTTGATAATAAAAACCAATCAAAAGGTACGAGCAAATACCGACGCCTTCCCAGCCAAGATAAAGTAAGAACAAGTTATCGGCCAATACCAGCAACAACATGCTGGCGACGAATAAGTTCATATAGCTAAAAAAGCGCGCAAAGCCTGTTTCACCTTTCATATACCAGGCGGCAAACAGATGAATCAAAAAGCCGATACCGGTAATCACACCCGTCATCGTCAATGCCAAGCCATCAAAGCTTAAGCCAAAACTTGGTGCAAAATCGCCAACTTGAAACCACGTCCATAGCGGAATCTCGATGACTGTACCGGCAGGATTACTGGTCAAAAAGGTGTAGCTAACTACCAGCGTGCATAGCGCTGATAGCAGCATGCTACCGACACCAACAATCGCTGCCACCTGCTCGCTTAATTTGTCGCGCATAAAGGCTAAAATCAAAAAGCCAACGAGCGGGAATATAAAGGTTAATGGTAATAAACTCATGACATCATCCTTTCATCTCATTGGCGCTATCGACATCGAGATGCCCACGCTGATGGTAAAACCGCAATAATATTGCCAAACCAATGGCCGCCTCTGCTGCTGCTAGTGTCAAAATAAAGATAAACATAATCTGTCCATCTGGATCGACCCAGCGGCTACCGGCGACCACAAATGCCAAAGCCGTCGCATTCATCATGATTTCAAGGCTCATTAGCATAAATAAGAGATTACGCCGTACCATGACACCGCACAGACCGATTGCAAATAATATACCGGCCAAAATCAATCCATGGCTCATGGGTATCATACCCAGTACATTTTGCGCCTCAGTAGCAGGCTGCATAAAGCCTGCGACCTCGTGGGCAAACGGCACATTTACAACCTCCTGTGCCACGCTCGCTGCTAGTACCATCAGTCTGACTCCTTGCGCGTGACTTGTTGTATATCCGCCTGCTTACCGACATTCATACCGACATAGTCAAGCGGATCAACCTCTTTATATTCGTATGGTTCAGCTCTGTTTAGCGCATCAGTATCGATCGGCATGCCATTATCATCGTAATGTTTGATACTAGCCACATTTGGATTAGAGGCCTGGCTTGCTTTGTTATTATGTCCTTTATCATAGCCTTTAGCGTCGTGACCGATAATCTCATCATCACTAGACTCTTTACCCAAATGATAAGCGGCAACCAACGCCGCTAATAATAGCAATGCTGCCAC
This sequence comes from Psychrobacter sp. Sarcosine-02u-2, assembly GCF_002836335.1. Lineage (NCBI taxonomy): Bacteria > Pseudomonadati > Pseudomonadota > Gammaproteobacteria > Moraxellales > Moraxellaceae > Psychrobacter > Psychrobacter sp. Sarcosine-02u-2. The sequence continues at coordinate 10,527 of NZ_PJBX01000171.1, forward strand.
TTCGACCAACATAACGTATTTGGTAAACAATACCGTACCGACCGCTTTAGCTGAGATCGTCGTACCACCAATCATTGCCGTATCGGTATGGTTAAGACCTATCAACGCATACAGCACAACCGCGATGATAATCGTAAGCCCCGTCGGTACCGCCCAAGTACCCGCATCAAGCCAGCGCTCTTCACGCTCATCATTACTCATGCCAAGATTTAGCATCATAATAACGAATACGAACAGCACCATAATGGCACCGGCATAAACAACAATTTCAAGCGCACCAGCAAACGGCGCACCTAAGACAAAGAAAATACCTGAGATGGCCAATAACGACACAATCATCGATAAAATAGCATGCACTGGATTGGCGAGGGTTACCACGCGCAAGCTGGCAAATATTGCCACCGCTGCCAGCGCATAAAACCCTGCCAATTCAGGACTATTTAAAATATTCATCATGGTAGCAAGCTCCTTAGATCAATCGGTGCCGCTTCATTTTGCGCCGCGCCTTTTGGTTTATCTGCTACCGCCATACCCGTCACGCGATAATAGTTATAATCGGGATATTTACCCGGTCCTGAAATCAGCAAATGCTCTTTTTCATAAACCAAGTCTTGACGGACATATTCACCCATCTCAAAATCAGGTGTCATCTGAATAGCCGTCGTCGGACAAGCTTCTTCACACAAACCACAAAAGATACAACGTGAAAAGTTAATGCGGAAAAATTCTGGATACCAGCGACCATCTTCACGCTCTGCTTTTTGCAAAGAGATACAGGCGACCGGACAAGCCACGGCACATAAGTTACAAGCCACGCAGCGCTCATCACCATCAGGGTCACGCGTCAGCACAATACGGCCACGAAAGCGTGGCGGTACTGGCACCGGCTCTTCTGGATAAAGAATAGTGTCGCGCGGCCTGATTGCATGACTATTGACCATCCACATACTGCGGACAATGGTAAACATACCAATGACGGTCTTTTTTATCGTAGTAAACATGGGATTATTATCCTTATCAGCTTTACCCTAGTTCATCAGTGATGGCTACTAGTAATGACTATAACGTTGGGGAGAAAATCAAAATCACTGCGGCAGTTACCAAGAGATTAATCAAAGTTACCGGCAGGCAGATTTTCCAGCCAAAGTTCATCACCTGATCATAGCGCGGACGCATGAGTGAGCCTCGAGCCAAAATAAACATGGTCATAAAGAATAGCGTTTTAATCATGAACCAAAAAGCTGGTGGAATAAAAGGAATATCTAAATTAAACGGCGCAAGCCAACCGCCAAAAAACAAACAGGTCATCAATGCCGAAATCAGTACGACGTTGACATACTCGCCAATAAAAAACATACCAAACTTCATGCCAGAATATTCGACATGATACCCTTCAGCAAGCTCTTGCTCGGCTTCTGGCTGATCAAACGGATGTCTATGGGTGACAGCAACACCAGCGACCACAAAAGTTAAAAAGCCAAAAAATTGCGGAATGATATACCAGCCGTCAATTTGCGATTCAACAATTTCACGTAGGTTAAATGAGCCCGTTAGCGCAACCACACCCATCAATGACAAGCCTAAGAAAACTTCATAACTGATGGTTTGTGCTGCTGAACGTAAGCCGCCGAGTAGTGAGAACTTATTGGCAGACGCCCAACCACCGAACATCACCGCATAAACTGCAATACCTGCCATGGCAAAGAAAAACAAAATACCGATATCCCAATCAGCTACCCCGAGGGTTGGCGAGACAGGAATAATGGCAAAGGATGCCAAGGCGGTAAACATGGCAACTGCTGGCGCCAAGGTAAACATAAACTTATCGGTAAAGTTTGGCGTCCAATCTTCTTTAAAGAAGATTTTGAGCATATCGGCAACCAGTTGCAATGAGCCAAACGGACCGACACGGTTCGGACCATAACGGTCTTGCCAAAGCGCTAGCATGCGGCGCTCATAAACAATCATCAACGCTGCCACGATAACGACCACCAAAAAGATAACCAACGCCTGCACGACCATAAAAAGTATCGACCAGGTATCAAAAGTCATCATACCAGCCAAAAAGCTTGGCACATCAGGGATAATACGGGTAACTTGCAAATTACACCTCCTGTGTGGTGGTCGGCGCACTGTTTATTGGCGTGGCGCGATTATTGTTATTGGCTGTTGTAGCATTATCAGTTGCCATACTGCCCATCATCGTCACTGGCGCATCGACTTTGCGTACTGACGCTGGCATGGACGGATGGATAATACTCACTTGCCCAACCGGATAGCCGATACAGCCTTCTGCTAAGTAATCAACGAACTCAACAGGTAAGGTGATTTGCTGTTTATCAATCTCAATCGCTAGATAATCACCCGCTGCAAGACCCCATGCTTTGGCATCATCGATACCGACGCGCCATGTAGCGAGCGGCAATTGCTCAGCAACCACTGTGCTACGCGAGGCCATCATCGAGCTGGCATACAGATTATAAACCGGTACCAGTTTGGCTTGTCCTTGCTGCATATCTGTCGTCGTTGCCGAGGTAGCTTCTGGTGCAACGTATTGACGCGTGGCAAGACGCTCTAAGCGATCAAATAAACGGACGCCCGGATCGCCATTTCTCAGGCTACCACCAACTTTGTCTTGGTATTTATTCCACGCTTGCGGTGAGTTCCAACCGGCCGCACTGGCAAAAGGAATCATCGAGCTTGGCGTCTGCTTACCGCTATAACCTTCCATTGAGAAGGTTAAGCCGGTATCCAAATCTTTTGGTTGCATCGGCTCATGCACAGATACGGGCGCACGCATCGAGGTACGACCTGAGTAGCGACGCGGCTGACGGGCAATTTTTAGACCAGTCATGCGGTAATCAGCGTCAGGAGCGGCGTCTTTAATACCCGCAAGCTTAGGATGGGTAGCGATTAGAGCATTGATAACGTCATCAAGCAGCGTCCAATCGACATCACGACCTTCTAAGCTGCTATGGACTGCATGCAACCAGCGCCAGCCTTCTTTGATACTGCTCATTGGATGATAGTATTCGTTATCATAAACTTGGAAGAAGCGCTGTGCACGACCTTCAGCAGAGATAAGCGTACCATCTGCTTCTGCGAAGCTTGCGGCTGGCAAGACGATATCGACGTCTTTATGCCAATCAAGCAATTGATGGTCAAGGGCAATAACGGTTTTATCCGCCAATAGCTGGGTTAACTTATGCGCATCAATGGCATCGGTTAATTGGTTTTCGGCCACGATGACCACATCAAAATCGGTCGCTAATAACTCTTCAACCGATTGACCACCAAGCATACAAACGCCAATACTATTGGCATCGGGAACCGCCAAATAAATACCCGCTTGCGCGTGATAGTTTTTATTAACCTCTTTGAGCTCAAGCTTGGTTGCAGGCTCGCGCTCGACATCGTCTTGCGCTTCGGTATCAACGCCAGTCTCTGGTTTATTTGGTTTAGCAGATAAGTCTTTGTCTTCGCTTTGCTGCGCCGTTGCTGCTTGTGCTTCAGCAGCTTCGACCTTAGCGTTATGCGCTTCGACCTGCTGCTGCTCAGCGGCTTTAATCGCCGCACGCTTTTGGGTCAGCGCTTGGGTGATTTGCGCCGCTGCTTCTATCAAAGCAATCGATGATAAACTAGTTCCCGAGACCACCAACGGCTTATCAGCTTGAATTAAGTCATAAGCAATTTGCTGGGCTAGCGCTTGCATTGGATCAGACGCTTCATCAGCATCTTGTTGGGCACGTTGCGCGTCTGCTATCTGGGCTAAATCATCTACAAGATTGGCAATCGCATCGGCGACTTTAAAACCAAGTTTAGTAATATCTTCTGGTGTCGCAACGACGCTAACTTTACTAATATCTTCTAGCTTGGTTTGGATAACATCGATGATATAGACCGGACTTTGCACGCCTTGACCAATACGTTTGACGGGCTCAGCCAGCCAAGATTGGGTTTTGGTCGCTGCTGCCATTTTGATGGCTTCGTTTTTCGCCGCTTGACGAATCGATAGCGCCACACGCGATGAGGTTTGGGTAATATCTTCACCCAATACCAATACCGCGTCATGGCTTTCGATATCAGCCATACCGGGGTTATAAATACCTTCAGTGCTTAATACTTCAATACATTTATTGACCAGTGCTTGCTGCTGATGGTTTAGACCGGTTGAAAAGCTATCAAAGCCAACCATGTTTTTTAGCGCAAAGTTAGTCTCAAGACTGGCACGTGGTGAGCCAATACCGATAACTTTTTTGTCTTTGATACGTTTGATGGTTTCATCAAGCGCATAATCGATATTGATTTTGACATGCTTATCATTGATACGCTCAAGCGCCTGCGTTGGGCGGTCTGCGCGATTGACATAACCGTAACCAAAGCGACCACGGTCACATAAGAAGTAACGATTTACTTCACCGTTATAACGGTTTTCAATACGGCGCAATTCGCCATAACGCTCGCCCGCTGAGATGTTACAGCCCGCTGAGCAGCCATGACAAATGCTTGGCGCGTATTGCATGTCCCATTTACGGTTATAGCGCTCAGAGTGGGTTTTATCGGTAAATACACCCGTTGGGCAGACTTCGGTTAGGTTACCTGAGAACTCGCTTTCGAACTGACCGTCTTTATCACGGCCAAAATACACGCGTTCATTTGAGCCATAGACGCCCAAATCTTCGCCGCCCGCGTAGTCTTTATAAAAACGGACGCAGCGATAACAAGCAATACAGCGGTTCATTTCATGCGCAATAAACGGTCCAAGCTCTTGATTGTGATGGGTACGCTTGGTAAAGCGATAGCGACGACGGCTATGACCTGACATATAGGTCATGTCCTGCAAATGACAATGTCCGCCCTCTTCACAAGTTGGACAGTCGTGCGGATGGTTGACCATCAACAGCTCAACCATCGACTTACGAAAGGCTTTGGCTTCATCGTCGGTGACCGAGATGTACATATCATCGCTAGGGGCGACCATACAGGACATCACCAAGCGCCCGCGACCCGCTTCCATATCTTCTTTATTTTGATACTGCTTAACCGCGCATTGACGACAAGCACCCGCTGAGCCAAGGGCTGGGTGATAACAAAAATACGGCACATCAATGCCAAGTGACAAACAGGCTTGGAGCAAGTTGTCGCTGCTATCTACTTCGACAGTGGTTCCATCAATATGTATGACTGCCATGCCGCTCTCCTTATTTCACTTCTGGCTGTTGATGAGCTGCAGCCTCAATGACATCTTCGCCAACCGCCTGCGCAATTTTTTGATCAAACTCAGGACGGAAATATTTAATTGCACTCATCAGTGGCTCCATCGCACCCGGCGCATGGGCGCAGAAGGTTTTACCGATCCACAAGTCACGGGTTAAGCCTTCTAATTTCTCAACGTCACCGATTTGACCTTGACCATCATTAATAGCGGTCAATATTTTCACGCCCCACGGTAGACCATCACGGCATGGTGTACACCAACCGCACGACTCACGCTGGAAGAAAATCTCAAGGTTGCGCAGTAATGGCACCATGTCTTGTTCTTCATCGACGACCATAATCAGTCCAGTACCCATACGGCTACCAGCTTTTTGAATGGTGTCAAAATCGACAACGGTATCTAAATGCTCAGCGGTTAAAAAGTCGGTTGATGCGCCGCCCGGCAACCATGCTTTAAGCTTTTTACCTTCCTGCATACCGCCAGCAAAATCTTCGATAATCTCACGTGCTGTATAACCAAATGGTAGCTCCCATAGTCCTGGGTCATTGACCAAACCTGAACAACCAAATAGCTTAGTACCTGGGGTTTCGACCACGCCTTTAGCTTTTGGTAAGTCTTGATACCATTTACTGCCGTGCAAAATAATCGCTGAAACGTTATGTAAAGTTTCAACGTTATTAACCACAGTCGGACGACCCCATGCTCCCGCCACTTGTGGAAATGGGGGCTTAGTACGGGGATTGGCACGGCGACCTTCTAGGGAGTTAATCAAAGCGGTTTCTTCGCCGCAAATATAACGACCAGCGCCGGTATGGACGTGCAAATCAAAGCTAAAATCTGAGCCTAAAATATTGTCGCCAACCAAGTTATTGGCACGCAATTCTTCGAGCGCTGCCGTTAAGCGCTCTGCTGCTAAAATATATTCACCGCGAATAAAGATATAACCGGCCGTTGCCCCAATCGCATAGGCAGAAATCAGCATACCTTCGATAAGTTGTAGCGGTAGACGCTCCATGAGCAAACGGTCTTTAAAAGTACCCGGTTCCATCTCATCAGCATTACAGACTAGGTAGCGTGGACCGCCATCGGGTGGCGCCATGAGCGACCATTTGATACCAGCTGGGAAACCTGCACCGCCGCGACCTTTGACCACTGCTTCTTTAATGGTATTTAGAGTATCGTCTGGTGATTGGTTTAAAGCCATTTTTAAGGCTTCAAAACCGCGTAGCGACTCATAAGTGGCTAAGTCCAATACCGCATCGTGATGGGCAAGGCGCCATGTTAGCGGTTTGGTTTCACTGGTAGCGGTTGCTTTATCGCCATAAACAGGAATGCGCTGGTCATTTAATTGGCTAGGCGCTTTGCCTTGACCGCGACGAGCAATCTGCTCTGAAATGGTTAAACTCATGCGTATAGCTCCAACAATTGGGCGACTTCAGTGGGCTGCACAGGACCATAGGTGTCTTCATTGATTAACACAGAAGGACCTTTGTCACAGTTGCCCAAACAGCAAATCGGCAATAGCGTAAAGCGGTTGTCAGCAGTGGTTTGACCATAGTCGATGCCCAGCTGCGCTTTTAATTCAGCCGCCAGCGCTTCGTAGCCCGTTAAATAACAAGCCACTGAATCACAAATAAGGATGACATTGCGACCGACCGGCTGACGATAAATACGGTTAAAGAAAGTTGCCACCCCATCCATGTCGGTCACAGGGATATTTAAAATATTAGCGATGGCATTAACTTGCGCATCATCGACCCAGCCGTTACGCTTTTGCACGATTTTTAGGGCATCTAAAGACGCTGCCCGCGGATGGGGATAATGATGCATAAACTCATGGATAGCCGCAATCTCTTCTGCGGTTAAGATACTTGCCACATCTACTTTTGGCATTTTATCGGAAACAATTCTCATAATCTTCTTCTTTCCTCACTCAGCCCACTGTTTATATAGTGCTTGGCGCAGCAACAGCGTTTTGGTGTGCCAGTCTGGCGATAACATATTAATAAAACTTGGCGTACTTTTAATATTTAACATCTAGCACTTAACGGTCACAATCGGCCATGACAATATCAATCGATGCCAAATACATAATGGCATCAGAGACCAACGAGCCATTAATCACCGATGGCATCTGTTGCAGGTGCGCAAATGTCGGCGTACGGATACGGGTACGATAGCTCATCGTCGCTTTATCTGAGGTGATGTAATAACTGTTTAGACCTTTGGTTGCTTCCACAATCGTGGCGCACTCACCCGCTGGCATCACAGGACCCCAAGAAACCGAGATAAAGTGATTAATCAAAGTCTCAATATCATTTAAGGTACGATCTTTCGGCGGTGGTACGGCCAATGGATGATCCGCCTTATAAGGACCTTGCGGCATATTATCCATACATTGACGGATGATACGTAGCGACTGGCGCATCTCTTCGATTTTTACCATACAGCGATCATAAGCATCGCCGTTATAACCAACTGGAATCTCAAAATCGTAGTTCTCGTAGCCCATATACGGACGCGCTTTACGTAAATCAAAATCCAAACCTGTGGCTCGCAAACCTGCGCCAGTGACGCCCCACGCCAATGCTTGCTTGGTATTGTACTGGGCAACGCCTTGGGTACGACCTTTTAACACACTATTTTGCAATGCTGCTTTTACGTATTCATCTAAACGTTTTGGCATCCAATCTAGGAACTCACGAACCAAACGCTGCCAACCACGCGGTAAGTCGTGTGCTGTACCGCCGATACGGAACCAAGCAGGATGCATACGGTAGCCAGTCACCGCTTCGATGACGTCATAAGCTTTTTGGCGATCGGTAAACATATAGAATACCGGCGTCATACCGCCAGCATCCTGAATAAAAGTACCGACAAACAGCAAGTTATTGGTAATACGGAAAAACTCACTCATCATCACACGGATGGTTTCAGCGCGCGGCGGCACCGTAATCCCAGCAAGCTTTTCAACCGACATGATATACGGTAGCTCGTTCATGACGCCGCCGAGGTAATCAATACGGTCGGTATAAGGAATATAAGAATGCCACGTTTGACGCTCAGCCATTTTTTCGGCGCCGCGATGGTGATAGCCGATATCAGGAATACAGTCGACAACTTCTTCACCGTCAAGCTGTAGCACTAAACGGAATGCACCATGAGCAGAGGGATGGTTAGGACCAATGTTCAAGAACATAAAGTCTTCATCACGACCCGAGCGTTTCATGCCCCATTCTTCAGGGACAAAACGCAGGTTTTCTTGCTCGTATTGTTGCTTGGCATTATTTAAGAAATACGGGGTAAATTCCGTCGCGCGCGCATGATATTCTTTACGCAGTGGATGACCTTCCCAATATTTAGGCAATAAGATACGCGTTAAATGTGGATGGCCACTGAAGACAATGCCGAACATGTCCCAGACTTCACGCTCATACCAGTTAGCATTTGGCCAAATTTTAGTCGCGCTTGGTACGTTGAGATCGTCCTCGCTTAGGGCGACTTTGATACGCACATCGCTATTACGCTCAAGCGACATCAAGTGGTAAAACACTGTAAAATCACTGTCTGGCAAACCTTGACGATGCTGACGCAAGCGCTCATCTATCGCGGATAAGTCAAAGAGCATAACGTAAGGTTTTGGCAATTTACGCAGGTATAATAAGACGTCTAATAAGTCGGCACGCGCCACCCACACCGTTGGAATCTCATCCACCGTGTGCTGTACGACAAACTTACCAGCATATTTTTCTTCCAGCTCTTTGATAACTGCTGGGACAGGTTTGATCTTATCCCTGTTGTTAGGATCTATGTTTTCAACTACCGTGACCATGAATGATGTCTTCCTTCATTAATCATAACCCAGCTATGTCAATCATAACCGAGCTGTGATAAGCGTACGCGCACTTCTAAGAATTATGAACAATTGAGCTAATAAACTAGATACTGTCTGGGCTACGCAAGTTTTTCACCGCAATACGGTCCGCTTGCTTACGGTCACGCTCAGGCGTCATTTGCGGCTGATAAATGCCCTGCTCATTAATATGAATACCCAGCGGACGACGCTCTTTAGTAATCGACTCTTGCAGTAGCATCAAACCTTGAATCAAAGCTTCTGGACGCGGCGGGCAACCAGGCACATAGACATCGACAGGAATGATTTTATCGACGCCTTGCACCACTGAATAGATGTCATACATACCGCCCGAGTTGGCACACGCGCCCATCGAGATGACCCATTTTGGCTCAAGCATTTGCTCATAAAGGCGCTGAATAACCGGTGCCATTTTCACAAAGCAAGTACCAGCGACAATCATTACGTCTGCCTGACGGGGTGAGGCGCGGATAACTTCGGCACCAAAACGTGACAAATCATGAACCGCGGTTAAGGTGGTGGCATATTCGACATAACAGCAAGAGGTACCAAAGTTAAATGGCCACAGTGAGTGCTTGCGCCCCCAGTTTGCTGTTGAATGGACAAGGTCTTCAAGACGACCCATAAAGACGTTTTTATTGACTTCTTCTTCGATAGGGTCATTGACCGTTTGACTGGTCTGTGCAGGATAGATATCTGCATCAGGGTTGGCTTTTGTTAATGTGTATTTCATAACATACAACCTTTATTTTAAGCGCTGCGTGACAAGTATTTATCATCACTAGCGCCATAACTTCTATTATTAATAAATGACCATTTAGGTGTAAACAAGACTGCTATAAGCAATGAACTTAAAGCTAGTCTTGTTGTGCAGCAGTGGCAAAATCCACTGACGTCACATTACCCGTGGTATTAATATGATCGATATTTTGTAAATGGCGACGATTGGTCTCGATATTGTTTGAGACATTAATTTGCCCTGAAGACTGCGCCGGTATCTTGCCTGTTGGGTCAACCATCAGCTCATCAACGCCATCAAACTTGGTGATGTCGGCCAAATTAAAACCGGCTGGCGCCGCATATAGACGCGCTTGTTTACGGCGTTTATCCGCTGGTGCCCAGTTCATCGCGCCCAGACTCAGCTCATATATCAGACCGATGATTAAGATTGTGATAAAGATGGCGGCGGCAGCAAACCCTAACCAGCCGGCTTCGCGCACTGAAACGGCATACGCATAAAGATAAAGCGCTTCTAAATCGAAAATCACAAAGAAAATCGCCACCAAATAGAATTTTGCAGACAAACGAATGCGGGCATTGCCAGCTCCGACAACACCCGCTTCAAATATCTCTTCTTTTTGTGTGCCCTGAGAGCGACCGCCAAGCAAGCGCGGAACGACCAGCATAAAGACAACTAGCCCAATGGCGGCTAAAATAAAAGCAATTGCTGACCAATTAAAAGCAGACATGATAATACGTGCTCCTCACCCAATCGAGTGTCAAGCGCACCGCGAATACTCACGAATAATGGTGGTAATGGCGATAAGCATAACGCAGACGAAAACACAAAGTAGCTGTCGTTGACTCACTTTTGAGTAAATATATTTAAACAACTCAAGGACTGTGATAAACCCATGACTATGATAGCTACTGTGCTGGTAATAACCAATTATCAAGCTTATTGACGACGATGTCAGACATGACCAACTATAGATATTCCGGCATGCACGCGGATAAAAGGCTGGTCGCCCAACGCATCTTTTAACAACGTAAGATCAACGTATTAAATCAATATCGTATTTATTGGCGTACTTAATTGATTTAATAGCTCATACACGTGGTCAACAATGACGTGACAACTGGCATAAATTATTTACGTACTATACGCATATCGGCAATCAAAAGCTAGTTTTTAACTGCATTGAATGGTCATTTTATCTACAAAAAAAATATGTTTTTTTTACCATAAACTATGTTATAGACGTTACCTTATATTACGTGCGAATCTGAATTTTTATGTGGGCGCTGCTATATATAGTGTAAGCTGCGCAAAGCAAACACTTTTTTAACTCAAAACCCGCTGCCAACTCCTCCCCCAAAGACAGGGTTTTTGCTTTATAATAGCCCACCTCATTTTGACGCTTTGGCGTTATTTGAACACACATTTTGTTACCCTTTATTATTGGGTGTACTTTACCGAAAATATCGTCTTTATTAAAAATACCATCCTTATTGACGTTATGATTTTTATTATTATCTTATTATTATCATCTTAATAAAATCAGCGTTTGATTAAAATCATCGTTGTAGCCCAAGCATCGCAGCCTTTTATCATATTTTGCTTAACAACGCCTTTCGTCAACGATGCTACTATCCGTTATCCGTTTTATCTTCTTTTTTGCTTTTGTCTTACAGGTCATTTTATGAGTCAACTTAATCCCAAACAACAAGAAGCCATGCTTTATGTCTCAGGACCTTTATTGGTATTGGCTGGGGCAGGCTCCGGTAAAACCTCGGTGATTACCCGTAAAATCGCTTATCTCATCGAAGAATGCAACATGCCAGCCGAGCGTATCACCGCGGTGACCTTTACCAATAAAGCGGCGCGTGAGATGAAAGCACGGGTCAGTAAATTGCTGCCAAGTGAAAAAACTCGCGGTTTAACGGTATCGACATTTCACCAATTTGGCTTGCAGTTTTTGCGTTACGAGCTGATTCATACGCCGCTTAAAGGTAACTTTTCCATCATGGACAGCGACGACAGTAAACGTCTGCTGATGGAGCTAATGATGCGTGACAATTTAAGCGGCGCTGAAAGCCGCGAGCTGGTCGGCAAAGCAATAAAAATGATTTCTGACTGGAAAAACGATTTGATTGAACCGGATAAGGCAATGGAAACCTTAGACGATCCAGAAGATATGATTTTTGCCACGCTTTATGCCTTATATGAGCGTAACTTGCGCGCTTATAATGCCGTTGATTTTGATGATTTGATTGTACTGCCGACCAAAATCTTACGTGAAAACGCTGAGCTACGCGATAAATGGCAAAACCGTATTCGTTATTTATTGGTTGATGAATATCAAGATACCAATACCGCCCAGTATGAGATGATTAAATATCTGGTCGGACCACAAGGGCGTTTTACCGTCGTGGGTGATGACGACCAATCTATCTATGCATGGCGCGGTGCAAAACCTGAAAATATGGCACTGCTAAAAGAAGATTTCCCCAAATTAAAAATCGTCATGCTTGAGCAAAACTACCGCTCGACCACGCGTATTTTGACCTCTGCCAACGCCGTTATTACCAATAACGAGCATTTATTTGAAAAGAAACTGTGGTCAGATAAAGGTCAAGGAGAAAAAATTCGTATTATTAATTGTCGTAACGATGACGACGAATCTGAGCGTGTGGCAAAAGAAATCGTCACCCATAAACTGCGTTTCGGTAATGAGTGGGAGCAATACGCCGTTCTTTATCGCAGTAACTTTCAGGCGCGCATGCTTGAGGCGCAATTACGCCAATTGCAAGTACCATATAAATTATCAGGCGGTCAGTCGTTCTTTGCCCGTAGCGAAATCAAAGACATCATGGGCTATCTGCGTCTGATTTTAAACCCAGAAGACGACAGCGCATTTTTACGTATTATTAATACGCCTAAGCGCGGCATGGGCCCTGCTACCCTTGAAAAGCTTGGTTTATTTTCGCAAGAGCATAGCATTTCGCTACTCGCCTCTTGCACCCACGCTGGTCTTGCTCATGTGTTACCGTCAAAAGCCTATGGTACCTTAAAAGAGTTTGGCGATTTTATCGAGCATTATACCCGTGAGCTCGATCAGCACCCCGACCCCGTGCCTATCGTCCGTCAAATGATTGATGAAACCGGCTATATCGACTTTGTACGTAGCGACGCCAAAACGCCGCAACAAGAAAAAAATCGTATCGATAATATCGACATGCTTTATACCAGTATTCAGTCATTGATTAATCGCGCTGAAGAAGACGAAGACCGTACGATTGATACCATCATTCGCAAATTGGTGCTCCTTGATATGCTCGAGCAGCAGCAAGAAGAAGAAAATACCAATAAAGTCAACCTCATGACCTTACATGCAGCAAAAGGCTTGGAGTTTGATTTTGTCTATATCATGGGACTTGAGGAAGAAATGCTACCGCACCGCAACTCTATCCTCAGTGAAACCATTGAGGAAGAAAGGCGTTTAATGTACGTGGGTATTACTCGTGCTCGCCGTGAGCTGACGTTGACGCTTGCGACCCAGCGCCGTGCAGGCGGGCAAATGCGCGTCACCTCTGAATCACGCTTTTTAGATGAGCTACCAGAAGATCATATCGACTGGCCAGCCAAAGCGAAAAAGAAAAAAGCCAGCAAAGACCCTGAAAAAGTCGCTGATGAATACTTGGCGAATATTCGGGCGTTACTGGGTAATCGTTAAGCCTAACTCTTAGAAAAGCCGCTTAGACTTATGCTTACCGCTCTTTAAATGGGTGGTAAACTCAATTTTTATATGAATACCTTTTTAAAAACTTGGAAATTTTATGCCCACCTCGACGCCGAATCCTGAACGACCAATGACAAGGCAGGCTGACTATAATCCGGCAGAAGCGAGCGGCGAATATAAGTTATTATATTTGCAAGCATTGGTAGCAGAAAAAGCATATGCGGCGATTACTGAGTTTCTAGAAAAGCAATCAGAATATGAGATTGCCAGCTTACTTGAATCCTTTCCTAGCCAAAATCGCTTATTGATTTGGGCGCAGGTGCCAGAAGACATCAAAGGTGAAGTACTTGCAGAGCTAGAGTTTGATACCCGCCAACCGCTGTTAGAAAACGTCTCCTCAAAAGAGATATCGCTGTTTACCCAAGACCTGGATGCGCAAGATATCTCCGAGATTTTAGATACCGTTACCGAAAGTGTGCGCACCTCGGTGATGGCAACCTTGGATGAAGACATCCGAGTGCAGGTCAATAAGCTCGATACCTATGAAGACTGGGAAGTCGGCAGTTATATGGATCCTGACCTTATTCAGATTCGGGATGATATCACTCTTGCAGAAGTACAAAACTGGCTGCGAGAAAATGCTGATTTACTTGATGATGAAAGCCAAGAGCTGCTGGTCGTCGACCAAAGCCAGCAGCTACTTGGCCTGTTAAGTCTGGCGGACTTGATTAAACACCAGCAAAGCACCTTAGTCGCCGATTTGATTCATAGCGCCATCACTGTCAATGATCGCTTAGATATTCAAGATGCGGCGTCGATTTTCCGCTCAGAAGATATCCGCTTTGCGCCAGTGATTAACAGCCACGGCGAGTTAGTTGGTCAGTTAAACGGCGAAGATATCATGGAAATTATCCAAGATGATGTCGATAGCACTATGAAAAATCTTGCTGGTGTCAGTCAAGATGAAGAGCTGTTTGCGCCTATTTTAACCAGTGCCAAAAGCCGTAGTATTTGGCTTGGCATTAATTTATGTACCGCGCTATTGGCGGCCGCGGTGATTGGCCAGTTTGAAGCGGTGCTAGCGAAGGTTGTGGCACTGGCGATATTGATGCCGGTGGTCGCCAGTATGGGCGGGATTGCAGGCTCGCAAACGCTGACGGTGGTCATTCGCGGGATGGCAATGGGTCAAATCGGTGGGTCGAATCGCCTATGGTTATTAAATAAAGAGCTGTGGGTTGGCGCGATAAACGGTATCATATGGGCGATAATCATGGCGATTATTGCCCAATTGTGGTTTCATGATGTTAAAATCAGCGCCGTCATCGGGCTTGCTATCGCGATTAATATGACCGCCGCCAACGTTTCAGGCATTAGTATTCCGCTCATGCTCAAACGTATGAATATCGACCCTGCGCTGTCCGCCTCGGTTATCTTAACCACCGTGACCGATATTGTCGGCTTTATGTCGTTTTTGGGCTTGGCGAGCGTGTTGATTCTTTAGTCAACCGCCCATGAAAATCTGAAAACTAAAAATTAAAAATCAGCAGCTATTTATAAAAATAGTTGTTGTTAAGCATTTAAAACCTAACCGTTAAAAATGTGATCTATTTCGTTTAAAAAACCATTACATCGTTAAGTGAGTGCGTTATGCAAGCTGTACAAGTTAAAGTTTTAAACCCTAAAATTATTGAAGATAAAGCGTTCTCGCTACCGACGCGCGCCACCGATGGCAGCGCAGGTATTGACTTGCGTGCTTGCATTGATGAACCTTTGACCATTAAAGCTGGGGCGACGCATTTGATTGGCACTGGACTTGCGGTGTATATTCAAGACCCTAATTTTGCGGGTATGATTTTACCACGCTCAGGTCTCGGTCATAAGCATGGTATCGTCTTGGGTAATTTGGTCGGCTTGATTGATGCTGATTATCAAGGTGAGCTGATGGTTAGTATTTGGAATCGCAGTAATGAAGATTTTGTCTTAAACCCAGCAGAACGTATGGCGCAGTATGTGGTTGTACCAGTTGCTCGCCCTGAGTTTGAAGTGGTGACAGAATTTAGCGATACCAGCGCGCGCGGTGCAGGCGGTTTTGGCCATTCTGGTCGTCAGTAGCATTGAATATAAGCATTAAACATCATTGGATTTTCATTTAGCATCAATCGTAGCAATAAAAATAATCAGCGATTTTTCATTCACTATTACCCCATTTATCACGACTATAAGGAGAGTAAGCGATGCCGTCTTTTGCTGCGCAGCACTCCTTATTTCGTGCTTATGATATTCGTGGGTCGCGCCAGCTTTTTACCGATGCCTTTATTCATGCCTTGGGAAATGCGTTTGCGCATCTTTATCAAGTCCAGCCAAGTATTCATAACGAAAATATTGACGAAAATAGTAGCCAAAGCACTAACGAAAAAACCATTGTCGTTGTTGGTCATGATGTGCGTGACGGTAGCGATAGCATGGCGCAAATATTTGCTGATATCTTGTCTCAGCATGGTCTACAAGTCTTTCAACTGGGCTTAGTGACTACGCCGATGATGATTTTTTGGGCGGAGCAATATCAGGGTCATGGCATTATCGTCACTGCCAGCCACTCTGCTAAAGATATTTTAGGGGTGAAATGGTTAGTCAATCATATCTCGCCTAGCAGCGCCGATATTCAAACGTTATATCAACAACTAGCTAGTTATAATTCGCAAAATTCGTCTGTAAAAACCAATGACCAGCCTGTGCGTTATAAACAGCAGCAGTTACCTGCTAAGCAAGTCGCAAGCGCTTATAGCGACGCCATTACGCAAGTTTTTAAGCAAATCTATCAGCCTCTTAATCAAACTGTAGAAGATAATCAACCACCCTCCTCTAAACTTGATTTGGTGGTAGTCATTGATTGTATGCATGGCGCTACCAGCAATATCGCCAAGCCTTTATTTGCACGTTTTTGCGAGCAGGTCATTACACTTAACGATACGCCAAACGGTGATTTTCCTACTGGCAATCCGGACCCGACTGAGCCGCAGCGTCTTAAGCAATTACAGCAAAGCGTACTGCTTCATCAAGCAGATATAGGTATCGCCTTTGATGGTGATGGCGATCGGTTAATGGTGGTTGATAATCGGGGCAAAGTCGTCACGCCCGACCATTTGCTTTACTTATTAGCAAAAATAGCGGTTATTGAGCGTCCACAAATCTTAAAGACTTCGCTAACAAGCGCGCACGTGCTCTTTGATATTAAATGCTGTCATCATCTGCCAAAGCTTATCAGTGAAATTGGCGCCACGCCTGTGCTTAGTAAAACTGGCAGCAGCCTCATGCGCCAACAAATGCAGCAGTCTGACGGTCAAATAATCTTTGCCGGTGAGTTATCTGGGCATTTTATTTTTAATGATAGCCGCTTTATACTTTACGATGACGCCATGTATGCGGCACTACGACTGCTGCATTGGTTGGCAAAACCTCAACGCAACGAGCCAACTCACACAACCAATCTAGCCGGTATTGTTAAAGGCTTACCGGTTATCGTTAGTACTGCGGACCATTATTTACCGCTACCAAAAACCATAGCTAACGACTGCTCTATTGTGCAGCAACTGGCAAGATTTTGTCAGTATTTACAGCAATTGGTTCATGCGACATCGACTGCCATTATTGAGCAACTAGACCCGCAAGCTGTGGTCGCCTGTGCGCCGTCACTTTGTATGTGCTCGCAGCAAAGCCAATCTACTACTTTAGAGCAGGCGCAAACGCTATTGCCAGTGAGCACCAAGCTTAGCTGTATCGATGGCGTGCGCTTAGATTTTGCGCGCGGGTTTGGCGTATTGCGCCAATCAAATACCAGTCAAAATCTGACCGTGCGCTTTGCTGGTGATAGCATCGACGACCTTATCGATATTCAAACGAGATTTGCCGCCTTATGCCGCCCCTTTAACAAGACGCTAGCGATGCAAATCTTGGCTATTGTTGCTGAATAGGTATTATTTAACTGATTTTTTACCATTTATTTTATTAGAAAACGCCAGAGAGAAACAAAAACTTTCAATCAATCCACCGCTTAACCCTATCTTTTAGGAGCTTGTCATGACGCTTAATTTGGATGAAGCCAAAATTACCGCAGAAGTATTAACCACGGCGCTGCCTTATATTCAACGCTTTGTTGATAAGCTCATCGTCGTCAAATACGGCGGCAATGCCATGACCGACCCTGCGCTTGAAAGCTCGTTTGCCCGTGATATCGTGTTATTAAAAACCGTTGGTATGCATCCTGTGGTCGTGCACGGCGGCGGTCCACAAGTCGATAATTTGTTAAAAGAGCTCGGCCGTCAATCTGATCGTATCGACGGCATGCGCGTGACTGACAAAAGCACCATGGATATCGTCGAGATGGTGCTCGGCGGTAGCGTCAATAAATCGATTGTTAGCTTAATCAATAAGCACGGTGGGCGCGCGATTGGTCTGACGGGTAAAGACGCCAATTTAATCCTAGCCAAAAAACTAATGATGGAAAAAATTGGCGCAGATGGTGTAGCGGCACCCGTTGATTTGGGCTTCGTCGGTGATGTGGTCAGCGTTAATAAAGACGTGATTAATATGCTGATTGCCTCTGATTTTATCCCTGTTATCGCCCCGCTTGGGGTCGATTCTGAGGGCAATACGTATAATATCAATGCCGATTTGGTCGCTGGTAAGGTTGCAGAGTTTTTGCAAGCAGAAAAGCTGATGCTACTGACCAACATTAAAGGCGTGTTGGGCCGTGATGGGGAAGTGGTCACTGGACTCACCCCAAAGAAAGTCGATGGTCTTATTGAAGATGGTATTATCTCAGGTGGTATGATTCCTAAGATTCAATGCGCGCTTGACGCAGTACGTAGCGGCGTAAAAAGCGCGGTTATTGTCGATGGTCGTGTGCCACATGCCACGCTGCTCGAGATTTTCACCAACGAAGGCGTCGGCACCTTGATTAGCCGTGATTTAGATTCATCAATGAGCTAGTGAGCTGTGGTAATTTTTAGTATACAAAAGCCCGAGCTTAACATTTAAGTTCGGGCTTTTGTGCTTGTTTAAAAACCTACCTTACGAAAAAGCTTTATCAAACTCAGCTTCATCAAAACCGCATAACAGTATCGGCTGACCATTATTTTTATCTGCCAGCTGACCTTCAACGATCGGACGCTTAATCATACTGGTATTTTCTATCAGCAAATCAATGGCGTTATCCACATCGCTATCGGCCGCTTGTTTTTGCTCATCGGTGAGCTTACGCCAAGTCGTGCCGCGTTTATTCAATACTTTGTCAATGCCTAAACTTTCTATCCAGCGTTGAACACTTTCTTTATCAATGCCTTGCTTTTTATAGTCATGAAAGTCATAGCTAACGCCTAGCTCATCAAGCTTAGTAAAAGCCTTTTTCATGGTGCTACAAGATTTGATGCCGTAAATAGTGATGGTCATAAAAACTCCAAATCAATGATCATTATTTTGGTTATTATACCTAACTGACATCAGCATGTGGTTTATGACGACAAAAACAGTCATAAGCGTATTCACTTTGCAGATTTATCGCCTTTACGGTGAGCAAACACCCCATCATATCGTCGCAATTTTTGCCAAATTACGCTATGCTATGGCATTGTAAAATTTTACCCAATTTATCTGTAACAACCTATTCCGAGCCAACTATGAGCAACGCCGTGACAGCAGAAACTGCTAATACTACCCATACCAATAATACTTCTATCGATAACGCCCAGTATCAGCCGCAACTTATTGAAGCCGCGCAGCAAGCCAAATGGGCAACTGACAAGCGCTTTGAAGTCAGTAACGAGCCAAGTGACAAACCAAGTCGCTATATGCTGTCGATGTTCCCTTACCCAAGCGGTAAGCTGCATATGGGTCACGTGCGTAACTATACCATCTCTGATGTGCTAAGCCGTTATTATCGCCTTAAAGGTTATGAAGTCATGCAGCCAATGGGGTGGGATGGTTTTGGTCTGCCAGCAGAAAACGCGGCAATTGCCAATCAGACGCCGCCTGCTAAATGGACGTTTGCCAATATTGATAGCATGCGCGCACAGCTTAAATTACTTGGCTTATCGATTGATTGGTCACGCGAATTTGCCACTTGTAGCCCTGAGTATTATCAGTGGGAGCAGTGGTTATTTTTACAGTTATACAAAAAAGGCTTGGTTTATAAAAAGCTTGCCACCGTCAACTGGGATCCGGTCGACAATACCGTGTTAGCCAATGAGCAAGTCATTGACGGTAAAGGCTGGCGTAGTGGCGCACCAGTCGAAAAGCGCGATATCCCGATGTATTACTTCAACATCACCGATTATGCCGATGAGCTGCTTGATGATTTAGACCAGTTAGAAGGTCACTGGCCATCAGAAGTACTGACCATGCAGCGCAACTGGATTGGTCGTAGTGCCGGTATGGAAGTCCATTTCCCTTATGAGCTGGCAGGCGAAACCAACACCTTAGATGTGTTCACGACGCGTCCAGATACCTTGATGGGCGTGACTTATGTCGCGGTCGCAGCCGAGCATCCATTGGCACAATATGCTGCTGAACAAGATGAGGCGATTGCCCAGTTTAATGCGCTGTGTAAAAAAGGCTCAGTTGCTGAAGCGGATTTGGCTAAAGCGGAAAAAATTGGCATGGATACTGGTCTGACCGTCACTCATCCTTTAACTGGCGAAGAAGTGCCCGTATGGGTTGCCAACTATGTACTGATGAGCTATGGCTCAGGTGCGGTGATGGCGGTTCCTGCCCACGACGAGCGCGATTACGAGTTTGCGACTAAATACAATTTGCCTATTAAACAAGTGATTGACATTCCTGCTGGCTTTTTAGATCAAGTAGAAGCCGATGCCAAAGCCAATAATACGCAAAGTAACCGCGCTTATACCGAGCGCAATACCTTAGTCAATTCAGGCGAATTTGATGGTATGGACTTCGAGCAAGCGTTTGAAGCCATGCTAGCGAAGCTTGAACCGCAACAGCTTGCCAAGAAAAAAATCCAATACCGTCTGCGCGATTGGGGTGTTTCTCGCCAGCGCTATTGGGGCTGTCCTATCCCCATGGTCAACTGTGAGCATTGCGGTACGGTGCCGGTTGAAGAGCAAGATTTGCCAGTGGTGCTACCAACGGACGTCGTCCCCGACGGTCGCGGTAATCCACTAAAAAATATCCCAGAATTTGTCAATACCACTTGTCCTAAATGTGGCAATCCTGCTGAGCGCGAAACCGATACCTTTGATACCTTTGTCGAATCAAGCTGGTACTATGCGCGCTTTGCCAGTCCGCACGATACAACCAATATGGTCAACAAATCTGCGGCCAATAAATGGTTGCCAGTCGACCAATATATCGGCGGTGTCGAGCATGCGGTGATGCATTTGCTTTATGCGCGATTCTTCCATAAGCTCATGCGCGATGAAAACTTGGTATCAGGCGATGAGCCATTTGCCAATCTGATGACCCAAGGTATGGTACTTGCTGGTACTTTCTACCGCGTAAATAGCGATGGCAGTACCACTTATTACTTCACCGAAGACATCGATATCGACTATAACGAACGCGGTCAGCCGATTAAAGCGACTTTGAAATCTGACGGTCAACCGGTGACCATTGGTAAAATCGAGAAAATGTCGAAGTCAAAAAACAACGGCGTCGACCCACAACTTACCATTGATAAATATGGCGCGGATACCGTTCGTTTATATACGCTATTTACTGCGCCTGCCGACCAAACCCTTGAATGGTCAGATGATGCGCTAAAAGGCCCTTATAACTTTGTTAAAAAAGTTTGGCGCATTGCGACCGAGCACATGCAAGCACTGACTGCTGCCAATTTAACCCTTGAGCAGCTTAATAATGCAGCACTCAATACCGATAACTTAAGCAAAGAAGCCAAAGCCCTACGCCGTAAAACCCATGAAACCATTGGCAAGATTGATAGTGATTTGGGTAAACGCTTGGCACTTAATACGCCAGTTTCTAGCTTAATGGAGCTTGCCAATGAGCTTGCTAACTTTAAAGCAAACGGCGAGCAAGACTTGCAAGTACAGCATGAAGCTTTGATTGATTTATTGATTATCCTCTCGGTATACGCGCCGCACATCGGTGAGCATTTGCTTGAGCAATTAGGTATGGATACCGTTACCCTAGGCTATCCAGAAGTCGATACAAGCGCTCTCGTGCAAGATATGATTACAATGGTGGTGCAGGTGAACGGTAAAATGCGCGGTAAAATGGATGTCGCACCTAATAGCGATCCTGAGCAGCTAAAAGCGCAAGCAAAAGCGCTTGAAGGCGTGGCAAAATTCCTTACAGGCGAGATTAAAAAAGAAATCGTCGTACCGAATAAACTGGTTAATATCGTGGTGGCAGGCTAGATCTTTTAAGGATTAAGTTTTTAAACGCTGCGACTTCAATCATGGCGTTTTCAAACTCTCTTTCTTGGGTCTTCTTATCAAAATAAGGATAGCGATTATGTCGTATAAGCACCGAGCTTTGCAGGCACAGCAAGCAAAATCAGACGGACAAAGCACCATGACTTATAAATCAAGCGCGCAAAAACTGGCAACGATGCTACTGACCGCCTTGCCAATGTTTGCAGTTTTGGGCGCAGGTGCTAGTCTTAGTGGTTGCGGCTTTCAGCTACGCGGCTATGATGCGCCGATGTTGTTTGACGTCAACAAAACCGCGGTGATTATCGAAGACAATCGCACCTCATTTCCATTAAAACTGCCCCTCGTCAGTCGCTTAAAAGCGTTAGGGGTCGAGGTTATTGATAATATGACCTTAGCAGATGTCGCTAACAATAACCAAAAAGCGGGCGCTGAACCTATCGCGGCAATCACCGTGAACAATGTCCGCTTTAAGCGTTACGAGTTAGTTGGCGTCTTAACAGAGATTCGCTTGGTAATGTCAGCTGATGTTAGCTATCAAAGTGTAGAAAATGGCAAACCGATAACACTAACCAACCCTATCCAAGTTGAGCGTAGCTACCAGTATAACGAAGCATCGGTAAGTACCGATGATCAGCAGGGCGATCAAATTCGTGATTGGCTTTACGATAGTTTAGCACGCCGAATTACTGACCAATATGTGGCAATTGCGCTGCCTAAAGTTGCGCCTAATAGCACCAAATCAGCTATGCAAAATGGTAAAGGCTCAGTATCTACTGTTGTTATCGTACCGCAATCTTAATATTGCTATATTTAGTTTTAAAAATTAAGTTTTTAAAAACATCCTTATTAAAACTGCCTATATTTAAACACTTTGATTTAAACGCTTTTCTGTTTAAAGCGTTTAAATATAACCAGCTTTAATCACCTATTCATAACCTTGTGTCATTCTCTCTATGCAAAATACCTTTATACAAGCTTATCCAAAACTGCTACAGCCTTCCGTTGCAGTAGCGGGCTTGTGGTTGGCGCACGGTGATGAGCCGTTACTCAGTCAATGGCTTATCGATGCGCTGCGTCCGCATTGGCGCGCACAGAATTATGCCATTAAGCGTATCGAGCTGGTATCAGTGAAGAGTTGGCAAGAAGTGTTGTCAGAGCTTGGTAGTCAGTCTTTATTCGATGATGCAAGTGCGCTTATCGTAACAGGCAACCATAAACCTGATAAAGCCGTTATTGCCGAGCTTGAACGTTTTGCCATCGATGCGCAGACAGGGGCGCATAGCCATAGCTTGTTATGGCTCACACCAAAGCAAGACAAACGCGCGCAGACCAGCAAATGGTTTGCACCGTTTGCGCAATATGGTCATATTATCGATTGCAATTTGTATAACGAGCAGCAGCGCCAGCAGTTATTGCAGATACAAGCCCAGCAGTTTGGCTTAACCTTATCGCAAGAAGCGTGGCAACTCTTGATGTCACATACCGAACATCATCTGCTTAGTGCCTATCAAACCTTGTGGCGGCTATCGTATTTATTTGCGCCGCAATTGATGGCAGAGGTTGATAGTAAAAATACTAGTCATGAAAACCCTTCTAGCCAGCCTCTGACAAACGTGGCATTAGATATTAATGATTTACAAGCGGCATTGGTCAGTGATGCGCAGTTTAGTGTGTTCGATTTATCCGATGCCATGCTTGCTGGCAATAGCGCCCAAGTTGCCAAAATTATCTTTCAACTTAAAGCCACTGATGAACCAACCACTTTGGTTTTATGGGCAATTAGTAAAGACATGCGCCAGATTATACAACTAATGGATGGACAAGACCCGCAAGCACTTGGCATTTGGCGTAGCAAACAAGGCCTATATCAGCAAGCGTGCCGCCGCCACTCAAAAGCTCAAACGGCCACTTGGCCAGCATTGCTTTATAAATGTGACCAAGCGATTAAGGGTTTGGTGCGCCAACCAGCGTGGGAGTTATTATTACAAGCAGCCCTTGAGCTATCAGGGCAACGTCTGTTTAAAGCCCATTAGACTATCAGGCAAGCAAGCAAAAAAACGTCTTCCTGTCCCGCGTCATCATCTAAAGCATTTATTACTAAACAACTCATCATTTTTTCTTATTTAACCCTCTGTATAGGGTTATTTTTTTGTTTAAAATTTAATAATTATTACCGCTACAATTCTTCCTCTTAACGTTTCGCAAACTAATTGCCATTCCCTTTTGGGCGCCAAGCCTCTACTATAGCTACACTTGATTTAACTGTGATTGGATTGTTGTCATGCGCAAAATGAGCAAAAAGTCTGCTATTAAATGGGGCATTATTGCCCTTGTCATCGTAGCTTTAGGGGCTTTAGCCTACAAAACCTTCAAACCAAAAGACACCACACCCAACTATCTAACGGCGACCGCTGAGATTGGCGATATCGAAAATAACGTCATGGCATCGGGTAAAGTAAAGGCGTTAAATACCGTCGATGTTGGGGCGCAGGTATCTGGTGAAGTAACGCGGCTATTTGTCGACGTCGGCGATGAAGTCAAAAAAGGCGATTTAATTGCGCAGATTGATCAGGTGACCCAAAAGAATAATTTAAGTAATGAGCAAGCGAGCCTCGAGCAAAGTGAAGCGGCGCTACAGAGTGCCCGTGCCGAGTCGCTAAGTCGTCAAGCAAGTCTAAAAAGTGCGCAAGCGGATCTTGCCAGCCGTCAAGCTGAGCTCAGACAAGCGCAAGCAGACTTCTCACGCTTGCAAGGTTTACTGGCTATCGATGCGATATCACAGCAAGATTACGATACGCAAGCGACCAAAGTTGCTACTGCCCAAGCATCAGTCGCCAATGCGCGCGCTGCTATCGATACCGCAAAAGCAGCGATTGCAACAACGGAGGCCAATATCAACAGTCAACAGGCAGCATTACGTAAATCTCAAACCAACGTCAGCACGGCTAAGGAAGATTTAAGCTATACCACCATCCGTGCGCCGATGTCAGGAACAGTGGTATCGGTGACCACTGAGCAAGGGACGACGGTCAACGCCAATCAGACTGCGCCAACCATTGTGACCTTAGCGGATTTATCCACCGTGCGTATCAATGCGCAAATCTCTGAAGCCGACGTCATTAACGTCAAAGCAGGCTTACCCGTTTATTTTAATATTATCGGTAATCCCGACCAAAAATACGACGCAACCCTCAAAGCGATTGAACCAGCTCCTGAGAAAATCAGTGATACCAGCTCGACCGATGCCGCCATCTACTACGTCGGTTATATCGAAGTGCCCAATACCGAGCGCCGCTTTCGTATTGATATGACTGCGCAAGTTTATATCGTCATCAACCAAGCAAAAAACGCGCTACTTATTCCCTCTGCAGCCTTACAGCCTGCCAGTAAATCTCGCAAGTCTGGTAATGCTAAAAAGGGCGCAGCTACTGCTAATACTGCCGCGAGTGTCAATAAGAATTCTCTTTCGGAAAATGACTCTGGTGCAACCACGGCGATGGTACGTGTCCTTAAAGCCGATGGCGAAGTCGTTGAGCAAACGGTCAAAGTCGGTATCAATAACCGGGTTAATGCGGAAATATTAAGCGGTCTAAAAGAAGGTGATGAAGTCATATTAAGCGAGGAAGGTGCTGATAAAGGCAAAGGCGGTAAAGGTGGCAGAGGCGGTCGACCCTTCTAGTATTTAAAGTTTGCTAAGAATATTTAAATAAATCGGCGCCAGCAGTACATCAGCTTTGGCTTTGATAATGACTTAAGATTTGAGATAAGCAGGATAGCAAATGAGTAATCAAGACCCGACGCTTAATGCCACTGATCAGCCTTTGATGGAAGTCAAAGGCTTGATTAGAGAATTTCCAGCTGGCGAGCAGACCATTCGCGTCTTACATGATATCAATTTGACCATCAATCAAGGTGAGATGGTCGCTATCATTGGCCAATCGGGCTCAGGCAAATCGACCTTGATGAATATCTTGGGCTGCTTAGATCAAGCAACGGCGGGCGACTATAAAATATTTGGTCAATCGGTCAGCCGCCTAGATGCCGATGAGTTGGCAAAGTTACGCCGTGAGCACTTTGGTTTTATTTTTCAGCGTTATCATTTATTGGGTGATATCAACGCCCGCGACAACGTTTCTGTCCCAGCAGTCTATGCAGGGATGGATGGGCAAGCGCGCAGCGAACGTGCCGAAAAGCTACTGTCAGACTTAGGACTCGGCGACAAGGTAAATAATCGTCCAAGCCAACTCTCAGGTGGGCAGCAGCAGCGTGTCTCTATCGCAAGGGCGCTAATGAATGGCGGCGATATCATCTTAGCCGATGAGCCAACGGGTGCGCTTGATAGTAAATCGGGCGAAGATGTCGTACAAATCCTCAAAGATTTAAATGCCCAAGGTCATACCATCATCATGGTCACCCACGACCCTAGCCTTGCCGCCCAAGCCGAACGCGTCATCGAAATCAAAGACGGCTATATCATTGCCGACTATAAAAACGACGATTATCAGCATGCAGAACCACAGCCAGCCGCTGTCATAGATAAGCACCGTAAAAGCGCGTTTAGCAGCTTTATCGACCGCTTATTTGAAGCGTTTAAAATGTCTTTGCTAGCCATGCGCGCTCATAAAATGCGCACCTTATTGACGATGTTAGGAATTATCATTGGTATTGCGTCAGTGGTATCAGTCGTCGGTCTTGGTAAAGGCTCACAAGAGCAGATATTGTCCAATATCAGCTCTTTAGGTACCAATACCATCACCGTCACCGATGGCTACCCCTACGGCGACCCTAGGCGGCAGTACAACGATGACAATCTAACCCCGCAAGACGCCCAAGCGGTCGCTGACCAACCTTATGTGGTCAGTGTCAGCCCGCAACTCAATAGCAATATGAACGTCCGCTATCGTAATGTCCAAGAAGCCGCTAGCATTAGCGGTGTTGGTAAAGACTATCTTGATGTCAGCGGTGAAAAATTGGCTCTAGGTCAAGGTTTCGATGAACAAAGTATCCTGCGCCGTACCCAAGATATTATTATCGATGATAATGCCAATAAAACCTTTTTTCCCGACAATGCCAATCCGATTGGCGAAGTTTTACTCATAGGCAGCGTTCCTGGGCGCGTTATTGGCGTCTTAGAGCCAAACGATGGCGGCTTTCGTCGTAGCGTCGATTCGCCCACGCTCTATATGCCCTACACCACCATGATGTCGCGGCTGATAGGCAGCGCTTATATTGAAAGCTTTGTCGCGCTGATTGATAACAATATCTCCTCCGCCGCCGCTGAAGCTGCCATCTCTGAGCTTATGATAGGTCGGCATGGCACCGATGATTTTCGCATACGCAACTCCGACTCGATTCGCCAAACCATTGAAGCGACTACCGCAACGATGACCTTGCTGATATCCTCTATCGCTATTATCTCGTTAATCGTCGGCGGTATTGGTGTCATGAATATCATGCTGGTATCGGTGACCGAGCGCACCAACGAGATTGGCGTACGGATGGCCGTTGGTGCCCGTCAAAGCGATATTATGCAGCAGTTTCTCATTGAAGCCGTTTTGGTCTGTATTTTAGGCGGACTATTGGGGATTGGGCTGGCGTTTGCCATCGGTGAAATCATCAATCGTGTTGGCGGTGACAGCTTTCAAGTCATCTACTCACCAACATCTATTATTGCCGCCTTTATTTGCTCGACGCTGATTGGCGTTGTTTTCGGCTTCTTACCCGCTCGTAACGCTGCCAAATTAGATCCAGTAGAAGCACTGTCTAGAGATTAGAATAGTTTTAGGAATAAAGTTAAAGGATAGCGTTAAAAACAAGGGTGAAAATGGCTCTCAAAACGTAATTATTATAAAATTCTAAGGTCTCTAAAAGTCAGTTAACGCTTAAATTTAAAAAAATAGGATTAATTTACACGGATTTGCACTTTTTTTAGCATTCGGGGTTGTAATTGTCATAATTATATATATAATGTGCTCTCACGTTTAGAGATACAAATAATCTAAACGGGTAAACAAGCTTATTGCCTCTTTTGATATTGGTTAATCCATAAATAAAGAAATTAAGCTTAAGACATTTTTTAGATGTCTGGTTTTAATAAATTTTCCTTTAAGGAAATTTATCTTGCAGAGCTAAAAAAGCATTGCTTTTTTTATACGCTCTTCAGGGCCGATAGCTCAGTTGGTAGAGCAGTTGACTTTTAATCAATTGGTCCCGCGTTCGAGTCGCGGTCGGCCCACCATATTTAGTATGATGCTTATCATGTATGCTACCCTATCCGGTAGTAGCGTAATAAGTTTAAAGACATTGTTTTTGATGTCTAGTTTTAATAAATTTCCCTTTAAGGAAATTTATCTTGCGAAGCTAAAATTGTCATGCAATTTTTTAACGCTTCTCAGGGCCGATAGCTCAGTTGGTAGAGCAGTTGACTTTTAATCAATTGGTCCCGCGTTCGAGTCGCGGTCGGCCCACCATATTTAAGAAAGCCCAATCATTAAATGATTGGGCTTTTTTTTATGCGCTTTTTATTTTGGTGAAGCTTTAGTTTATAGCGTAAACGTTTTTAGCTTTCAACTTTTACGCTTACGGAGGCTAAAGCCATCATCTTGGCGCCAAAGCAATTTATGTTTAATGGTATCTTTGATGGTGCGCCGACGCTTAGGCGCTTGTGCAATTAGACTGTCAAAAGTTGCAGCATCGATACCCAACTCACAGCCATGCGCCATCATGACATTAGACGGTTGTAAGTCTTTTACCTTTTGTAGCGACTGGATATAAACTTTGGGATCATAAATAGGAAATGGCGCGACAAACTTATGGCGCAGCTTGATGATTAAATCGGCGGTATAAACTTGACGACTTGGCAGATGAAATAAGGATAAATCACGATCTGTATGCCCTGGCGTTTCAAACACCTGCCAATCATCAAAATGCGGTACGGTATCGCCATCACTAACGGTCAAATCAGGCTGTAAATGCGCAGGATACCAGAGCCTTTTAAAAGGACTCCCTTGACGCTTGGCCACATAGTGAGCCAAACCCAAATCAATCAAATGCATAACTTGCCCGCCGATGCCGCTATACCACTGCGTTTCTCTAGCAGCCGAGACAATCAAGCAACCAGTCGCTTTTCTAAGCTTATGCGCGCCGCCTGCATGATCTGGATGCATATGGGTAACGACCACTACTTTTAAATCAGTAATAGGACGCTTTAGCGTATCTTTAATATAATCCAACACCAGCGCCACATCAGGGCGACAACCGCCGTCCAATAGCATTAATTTATCTGGATAAACCGCCAGATAGCTACTTTGAATATAGCCATCCAAACGTACGATTTGACATAAACTCATTTATCTTCCTTGACCGCTTATCTTGTCATTCCTATGATTCATTCACAAATGATTTATTAATCTTATTGCTAATACGATGAAAACTTATCCTTTAGTATAACGCCCGTTATACTAAAATAAATGTCTTTGAGTGAACGCTTGTGACTAGAGATAAATCGCTGATAACGCATTGATAGGATATTTAAAACGTTACCCAATAAAAAACCCAGCGCAGCGGCTGAGTTTTTTATTATTAAAAGAGGGAGTTAATAAGCTAAATGTCAATTAGGCCAAGTCGCGTACCTTTGGCTCACGCTCCCACAAACGTGATTTGGCATTTTCAATAAAGCTATCAAGCTCAGCGAGTGGCGTCACAAACGCATCTTTTTCAACGGGTAGTTTGCTTAAGATAAACTCATCGGTCGCGCCGCAATAAGCAATCGCTTTGCAGTGCACATAAGCATCATTGAACCAATCCAATGTTGCGCTGTCTTTAGCCAGCTTCTTCGCTTGGTCAGGCATAATGATACTAACCACCGCATCAAACATGACTGACGGACCACCAGCGACACGCTCATCGGCTTGTATGATAGTGCCATCATCTAAAGTGACTTCTTTATTTGGTGCTACAATCTTAACGCGCGCACCTTCTGCCATAGCCGCCTCTTCGAACTTCTGAATCTCACTATGCTTTGAGCCTTCAGCGACTAAGATACCAATCATACGACCTTTTAGGCTCTTTGGTGTACGACCAATCGTTTGTAGTGGCTCAGAGGTTGGCAAATCTTGTACTGGCGCTGCTGGATCTACGGCCTCTGGCAATTCCATACCGAGCGCATCAGAGACACGCTTAGCCAAGTCTTCATCGATATTGCGCAGATGACCGAGCATACGTGTACGTACATGCGGCGTATCTACTTTACCGAGCTCAAACGCATAGGCAGAAGCGATATGGGCTTGCTCAGCTGACGTCTGGCTACGGTAAAACATACGCGGTTGACTATAATGGTCCGCAAAGCTTTCAGCGCGTACGCGACCTTTAACGCCATCATCTAGCTGCTCGTGGAACGACTCAAAGCCTTTTTTTACGCTTTCACGTGGGCGCTCAGGATCTAAACTTTGTGGATCATACAGAGTACGAGTTTTCGGTATTTGCATTTGCATATGACCGTCTTGCTGATTGTTTGCAAACGGACATTTTGGCGCATTAATCGGAATCTGCGCAAAGTTTGGCGAGCCCAAGCGCGACAGCTGCGTATCTAGATAACTAAATAAGCGACCTTGCAATAATGGGTCATTACTAAAGTCGATGCCCGGTGGCAAATGCGATGGGCAGAAAGCCACTTGCTCAGTCTCGGAAAAGAAGTTATCTGGATAACGGTTCAGTACCATTTTACCTACGATACGCACAGGTACCAACTCTTCTGGAATCAGTTTGGTCGCGTCTAAGTGATCAAATGGGAACTCATTGGCTTCTTCTTCAGTAAATAACTGAACACCGAACTCCCACTCTGGATAATCGCCATTATTGATCGCTTCAAACAAATCACGGCGATTATAATCAGGATCGGCGCCCGAGATTTTGACTGCTTCATCCCAAATCAGCGATTGTACGCCAAGGACTGGTTTCCAATGGAAACGTACAAAGGTGCTCTTGCCATCTTTATTAATAAAACGATAACTGTGAATACCAAAGCCTTCCATCATACCAAAGCTACGTGGTAGCGCGCGATCACTCATCAGCCAAATGACATTGTGCATGGTTTCAGGGCTAAGCGAGACAAAATCCCAAAAGGTATCATGAGCAGAGGCCGCCTGCGGGAAACCGCGATCAGGTTCAGGTTTCACCGCGTGTACCAAATCAGGGAACTTCATCGCATCTTGAATAAAGAAAATCGGCATATTATTACCGACGATATCCCAGTTACCTTCTTCGGTATAGATTTTCACCGCAAAACCGCGCACATCACGCGGCGTATCTTTTGAGCCCTTATTACCCGCTACGGTAGAAAAACGGGTAAATAAAGGCGTCTGCTTACCCGTTTCGGTAAGGATTTTCGCCGTCGTATACTCTTCTAATGATTCGGTCAGCTCAAAATAACCATGGGCGGCACTACCACGCGCATGCACCACACGCTCAGGAATACGCTCATGGTCAAAATGCGTAATTTTTTCGCGTAAAACAAAATCTTCTAATAACGTAGGGCCACGAGTATTGGCTCTAAGCGAGTTTTGATTGTCAGAAATGACAACACCTTGCTGGGTGGTCATCGCTCTTGTATCACCATCGGCACGCTGATGCGTTTCACCGCCATTCCCACGTTCGGTATTCATATTTTTAGCGGGGTCGGTATGATCAATATTCTTCTTCATAAAATATCCTAGCTAATGAGTAAAATGGACTACAGGTAGCCCACCAAATAAGCACCAACACAGTTTTATATCCTTAGAGATAGCTTTGACTTCACATGTCGTTTAATTTTCTGTGTTCAGCGCGATTGTTTCTTGATAGATGAGAATGCTGTTAGACATTAAGTCATGACAGCATCGATAAGCTCATCAATCATATTACTCAAAATCTGCCCTAGGTATGTCACATATATCGTTAAGCGTGTTGATTTTTGGTTACGCATCAGCCAAATCACGTCTGTTTGCAAACACGCTTTTATAGTGAAATGATGATGAGAATAAAGACAAAAAAAGCTGATGAGCAGATATGTATGAAGGATGACTAAACGCTATAAAAAGGACTTTAAGGTTTTGGCGGATAAATATAACTAAGATTATTAAGAAAATAAAAATTAATTTTTAAAATATACTTTTTAAATATTATGGCATACCAGTTTTCTTCTGAAAAACCAATATTTCATTGTTGGCGGGCATCTTATAGCGATTTATTAGCAATAAATGCTGTTTTTCCGCCACTTCTCTGATGTCTTCTAAAGCACGGATACCGCTGTTGCTATCACGCTGCCGAAGACTGTAGTCAAATTGACGATTACTTTCACTGCTATAACGGCCATTTTCGTTAAAGGGTCCATAAATGATGAACTTTCCCTCTAAAGGTAGCATATTACCGACCAACTCAAATAACTTACTGACTAAAGACCACGACATAATATGCAAAGTATTGGCGGTAAATACCGCATCGTAAGGCGCATTGATAGTCTTATTTATCGGTATTGAATCAGACGATACGTCAAAGCTTAGCGGCGCATATAAATTAGGCGCAGGATACGCACCATGCCAAGCATTAATAATCGCATGATTGGCAAACACATCACTGGTCTGCCAGTGTAAATGCGTCAAACGTGGCGCAAAATAGACACTATGCTGCCCCGTCCCTGAACCGACTTCTAAGACATGAGTAGCGTCTTGCAGCTCTTGCTGTAAAACATCTAAAATCGGCTGCTGATTATTTTCACACGCTTGAGAAAATGGTAGATTAGAAACTATATTACCTAAGTTATCCTTAACCATAAAAACACCTTATTAATAAATGCCCGCTTCTACCCCAGCTGCCAGTGTCATCGCTAGCTCTTCGACTTGCTCAGTAAAATTTTTTTGCCAATCACCTTGCAAAATCAGCGCCTCTTGAATCCATGACCAACGCAGTCCTGTGGTAATGGTTTTGAGCGCAAGCTTAGTACCTGTCCCATCATGCCCAGCTCGAATATATACCGCAAAAGGCATGCCTTGCTTCTTCTCTAACACAGGGTAATAACAACGATCAAAGAAGTCTTTGGTCAACCCTGCCATATATGCTAGATTTTCAGTCGTTCCTAATAATAGTGCGTCAGCTGCCAATACATCTTCAGGCTGGGTATCTTGTGGTGGCTTCAATATGACATTAATGTCTAACTCAGGATGATTGGCACTATCATAAGCCGCTTGTGCTAGTTTTTTGGTATTAGGTGAAGGCGCATGCGCAACGATAAGTAAGGTTTTGCTAGCCATCTCAACCATCCTTATAAAGGTCACTGGTTTTTGGAATTAACAATTCTTGTAATCAATAACTCTTAGAGTTAATAGCTCTTAGAATGAATAGTTACTTTTTGAATGATATCAGGATGAATACTTTTCGCAACCGGACAAGTCAGCGCAGTGTTATAGAATATTTTTTGCGTCTTATCATCTAGCTGTTTATTAAAGGTGATAGCAACATGCACTTCACTGACTCGTCTTGGGTCAGCTGCCATCACTTTGAGCACTTCAGCCGTAGTGCCTGCAATATCGAGATCCATATCACGAGCTTTAATACCGATAATCGTCAGCATACAACTGGCTAAGCTCGTCGCCAATAAATCAGTCGGTGAAAACGTCTCGCCCTTACCTTGATTGTCAGTCGGTGCATCGGTAATGATTTCATTATTTGATTGCAAGTGAATAGCATTAGTGCGCAGGTCGCCTTGGTAGGTTACTTTTGAGGTTGTCATAAGGTTCTCTTTGATAGTGATCGTTATTAAATTATCATTTTTGAAAATTTTTTAGATGACTTACTGTTAGACCATAAGTACTAAGGTTGAAAGCTCTTAAGACAAGACTTTATATACGGAATTTGTCTCAGAAAGGCAAAAAATATTTGCTTATAATTTGTAGCAAAGCAAAAATCGGCACACATTCGTTAATGTGTGTTGAAGAATTTATTATATTACTAATTCGACTTTCTTCGCGTAGATCATTCCTTGAGTGGTAGTGATAGGCATTTTATCCGGTGTACAAAATAAGTCCATTCGATCAATGTTATTTGACAGTACAAACTCGCTACCTAGATCTTTAATAATCGGCTTAGATGATAACTCTTTAACTTCCTTACAACGCTCAGCAATTAAGTTTGTAACATTGTGAATTAATCTAAATAAATCAAAACCAAGCTCATAAACTTCACCGTCAAGCTTTAAAGATGGTTTATTGCAGCACATCTCCATATTATTCAGAATATCTCTGTTGTACGAATAGGCTTCAGAAATTGAAACCATTTCTTTTGAAATATACTTTAACTTTTTCTTATACAGCCTATTAGTTTCAGGAACCATAGCATTATCAATAAAAGACTTTACGCTCTTTGCAAAAGTTTCAAGTGGAATGATCAAGTGTTGAACACGATCAAAATGGACATTTTTCTCAATCGAAACAAGCATTCTAACTTCATTCACATCACCAACATGATGAAAATAGTTTCTAACGATTCTTAATAATTTAAAATCAGGAAAATCTTTGATATTAACATCAAACAAATCCTTGAGCTTATCAGCCGTCGAATGAAGGTTATTCAAATACGTAAATAAGCTATTCACCTCATGTTTACCAATGGTATCAAGACTCAATAATGCACGGTGACTCTCAAAATATCTATCTATAAACGTATGGTTCATCGTGAAATCTCAATTACAACATAAAGTTTTTTTAGGGGTTAAAACATCGTGATTTAAATTAGACACAAAGTAGCAAAAGCCAATTCTAATTACCATTTTAAAATATTATTTAATTTTCCTTAAAGTCTCTAGCTAGCATAGTAGATGCAATAGAGGGTTCAATTGCGTCTTTACCAGAAAAATTTTTAGCAGTCTCAAAGCCTTCTTTACGATACTGGGCAAGCATATCGCTATACGTATATATTCGACTAGTATCTATACGAAGCCTTAAAGCTGTCCCCTTATACTTACATTCGATGTCTCGCTTTGACTTACTATCCAAAAAGATACTTTTATCATTGCTTACTATAAAGAAATCGCCACCATTTCTACAAATCCTACTTGTCATGTAAAGACCAAATCCAGAGTTTTGCCACTCATCATCTCTTCGCTTTTTGACACCTTTGTACATTTTACCGGATACTCCTGGTAACATAGCGAGGTGTAGAGCCTCTCTCTCGTCCTTGATCTTTAAATACGGGTTAGTAGATAACCCTTTCATAATTCCATTACCAGTATCTAGGATAGCGAGTTCAACTAGGTTTTTAGTTGGCCAATATTGTGCACAATACTCAATTACTTCAGAATCAGAATGCTCAACAATATTTCTAATTATCTCTCTAATAGAAAAAGTAAGAGTATCAACCAAATCACCATTTTCTTGACGAGTTAATATTCTTGCAATTCTTTCCGATTTAGCTTCAATTATATTTCCAACATGATCATATGAGTCAGCAGCTTCTCTTTGTAATTCTGCAACCTTCAATATTGTTAAAGGAAGATAAGTGCTACTGCCAGAAGCCTGACCAGGCTCATTTCCCCAATTGAGTCCAAAAGCTCTAAAGAAACCCATATGTGCAGCGTATGTATTGTCTTGATGATTCAAAGCTACAAATTCACTTTCTGACTTAGTTTTTCTAAATCTTTTTAATTCATTGGCAACATACGCCATCGTAAATGGTTCAATGAATTTCAAGTTAACAAAATTGAACGCATATTTATCTGAATGCTCTAAATCCCACAAGCGATTGCAGAAATTTAATGCATTGGTAAGAGATAAATTTTGAGGTATTTTTACTTCAATCATACTCATCCTCAAAGAAAAACATAACAATTTATCATTCCGGAAATCTAGTAACAGTATCCTGATTAATAATATAGTAATCAAAAAAATATCATACACTACTATACACTTGTTAATAGCC
>NZ_PJBX01000123.1:0-44979 GCF_002836335.1 Psychrobacter sp. Sarcosine-02u-2
CAGCCTCAGAACCAATAGCGATTGGCTATTCACTTATCAAGAATATGAGCACTTAGACATACCAAATACCACCAATTCTCTTGAAGGATTATTCAGTGAGTTAAAGCGACAATTACACAATCATCACGGTCTAAGTGAGCAGCGTAAGTTGCGGTTTATTAAAGACTTTTTAGGGTCAAAGTCACTCAAATAGCATGAATTTTGTCCATTAGCGAGTACCTTCTACTTTTTAGCATGAATTTTGTCCATTACACCTTATGTTTGAATAAATGGTTAGTTATAAAGTTTTCTGTTAAAAATAACCTTATGGGCAATGTTTACGTACACTACCTTGATAAACGCGGCGACATTGTTTACGATAATAGGCTTTATTAACACATTAGGCTTCCATGATTGATGCGAATGACATACCAAGTAGTCAGCTGATTTTATACGCTGACGATGGCTACAACAGCCATGTGGTCCGCCTATTGCTTGAAGAAAAAAAACTTGCCTATTATTTATCACGGCTACATTCTGAGCGTCCGGAAGACTTGACCGAGCTCAATCCTTATCATACTTTGCCTGTCTTGCAACAGCGTGAGATTGCGCTATATGAGATTAACGTTATCTTCGAATACCTTGAGGAGCGTTATCATGCCAATAAACTACTGCCAGATACGCCGCAAGAGCGCGCCCAGTTTCGCCAATTGGCTTGGCGTATACAACATGATTGGTTAGTACTCGGCAAACGATTGCTGATGCATCCGGACAGTTTTAACAAAGCGCAAGCAGCCTTGGCGAAAAAGCAGCTAAGCGACTCCTTAATTACTTTGTCGCCTTTATTTGCTCATAAACCTTATTTTATGGCCGACGAGTTTGGTTGGTGCGACGTACTTCTAGCGCCGTTATTATGGCGATTGGAAGAGATGGGTATTGAGTTACCGCGCGCTATCAGTCGCCCCCTATTTGACTATCAAAAACGGGTCTTTGAACGTGACAGCTTTCAAAAAAGCGTACGTTAATTAGACAACCGCTGATGACTCCCCTAAAATAGACTTTGATATAGAGTAACGATACAGTGAATAATTTTTTAATAGATACCACTCTGTTAGGAATTACTCATTAAGCAGTATTTAATAACCATACCTAAGGAAACCAAAAGATGAGCGAAGAAACCACCTCTATTACCCCAACACGTCCCTATATGGTGCGCGCGCTATATCAATGGATAGAGGACAATGCGCTCACCCCATACCTGATGGTAGATGCTACTGCTGACAATGTCCAAGTCCCTAAAGAGCATATCCAAGACGGACGTATCGTGCTCAACATTGCTAGCCGCGCGACCGGTAATATGAGCATGGAAAATGATTATATTCATTTTAGTGCGCGCTTCGGCGGTGTCTCGCAAGAGATTTGGGTACCATTGACGGCGGTAATGGGGATTTATGCCAAAGAAAATTCGCAAGGGATGTTTTTTGACCCTAATGAATACGATGATTATGTCCCTGAAGAAGACGCAGCGACTACCTCCAAGAAAAGTACTGCTGCCCCAAAACCTAAGCGCGATAATAAAGCAGGGTTAAAAGTTTTAAAATAATTATGTTAAAAAATCGACTTTAAAATAGCCGAAAGAATTAGCCATAAAAAAGCCAGTCATATTCCATATGCTGGCTTTTTTTATGGTCAGTCCAAAATGCTAACAGGCTCAAAAACACTTAATCTCTTGGCGTTTAAGTGCTTGAGTATTAAGTTCTTGGCAGTGTCACACCGCGCTGACCTTGGTATTTACCGCCGCGGTCTTTATAACTGGTCTCACAAACGTCGTCCGCATCGCTTTGAAAAAACAGCATCTGTGCCACGCCCTCGCCCGCATAAATACGCGCAGGCAAATTGGTGGTATTACTAAATTCCAACGTCACATGCCCTTCCCACTCAGGCTCAAGTGGTGTGACGTTGACAATGATACCGCAGCGTGCATAGGTCGATTTACCAAGACAAATCGTCAATACATCACGCGGAATACGAAAATACTCCATCGTGCGCGCCAAAGCAAAAGAGTTTGGCGGAATGATACACTCGTCACCGATGACGTCAATGAAGCTTTTTTCATCGAAGTTTTTAGGATCTACAATCACTGAATGCACGTTGGTAAAGACTTTAAACTCAGGCGCACAGCGTACATCATAACCGTAGCTTGAGGTGCCATAACTGACCAAACGCTCGCCGGCATCATTAAAACGTACTTGACCTGGTTCGTATGGTTCAATCATGCCATGTTCTTCGGCCATTTTACGAATCCAGCGGTCAGACTTGATAGACATTGTTGTTCCTTAAAAAATTTTCAATAGCCAATTTTTAATAGCCATTGTGATAATAGATTTTTGGTAGCGATGATTATACGGAATTGACGGCGCAATTTATAGAGCGGCAACGACTTTAAAATTAAGCCTGCTATTTATAAATGCATAATAGGCGCTCATCAGTTACCATTTAGCAAAATGATCTTCCGCTAAGCCCATTACCTTATTAAGTTTAATCACCTCATCTGCTAGCCGTATCTCACCACTATACAAACCAAGCCATTGCTCAAAGATACTGGCGAGCACACCGAAGTTATCGGACTTTTTATAGACAGTAATCGGCGTAAAGGTTAAATCAATATCAACCTTGCTCCAGCCAAGATTTTGATGATAAATACGCCAAGTATGCTGCGCGGCTGCATCCAAATCTTGACGTACAAACATCACAGGCGGCAGATACACTATCTGCCCATCAAGCCAGCAAGCATTTTCACTAGCGCCAGTTTCGTTGACGCCCATCGATAAGTTCAAGGTAAAATGACGGCCATCGGGCAAATAACTATTGATACAGCTCCAAAACCAATTGGTCTTGTGGCGCATATAGCCAAGCGTCCAATCTAAATTGGCAATAGTCGTGTCAGTAAAGTCAATTTTTTTGAGCTGAATATCAGGAACAGTAATATTAGATGTTGAATAAGATTTAATAAGTAGATGTCCAGATATTGCTGTCAGCGGCTCTTTTTGGGTAAAGGTCCAACCGCGTCTGCCCGTTGGTGTACAGATAGCTAGTGGCCGTGATTGTCTTGCTAAGGTTGCATTGAGTGCAAGGTTTTGACTATCTAGCACAACGTCAATCTGGGAAGGCGTAAAACCCAATGTTACGGTCAGCTTATTATGGGTAAACGCCATTTGACCTTGATAGCAATCGCCTTCTAATAAGGTCTGCCGCGTCAAAGGTTGCAAGGCTTCGCAAACTTCTAGCTCATTAGTTTCTTCATGATAAATATAAACGAAGGCGCTGGTCGCAAGCTTAATCGTCGCCAGTGCTAGGCAAACTCGATAAGGCGGCTCGATAATTTGGATAAAACAAAATTGGTTGGCTTTAAGCGCTTTGCGCCAGTTTGGCAGCGCTTTTTGCGAGATAAGATAACTATGATAGTCAAGATAGTTGATGCGCTTAACGCTAGCAAAAACGCCAAAGCTAGGTTGACCGTTTTGAATAAGTTGGTCAATCTCAACTGCTCTCAAGTGATTAGCGATAGGTTGGTGATTATCGTTTTGCTTCATTTTTACGGCATCCTAGCCAAAATTCATTACGAGACTACCTGGCCTTGGTAGCTAACTGTGCTGCTAACTATTCTTCTTTTTGCTTGTCCTGAAGCAGCCCAAACGGCTTCCCTAATAGCTTTAATCTCTATCATCGTCAAACCATCTATAAGCTCTTCTGTCACATTGACTACTGCAAAAGAACTTATTCCAAACGGATGCCTAGAAAATTTAAGCAATAAATCAGTCATAGCTTGTATTGCTTGTAAAAAATCAGCAATCACCATTCGGCGATTGCTAAAATCTGCATTAACCTGATAGCGTTTGCTACTGCTATCTTTATAGTAGCAAACGGCGCTCACTTGATTGTTTGAGAGCTCAATCACGTATATAGGCGGACGAAATAGCTTTAGGAGCCGATATTGCTTGGGGATAGTATCTAAATGACGTTGATAAATGGATGGACTCACGATACTTCCTTTTTAAAATTCAAAGCCATTTAGATTGTAAGACTTTATACGCTTAGGCTATTTTACTAACTTTAGAAGCCATTAAAAACTATTAGAAAATCCGCTTATCATCGACAGGTTTGGCAAATTTATTGATATTGGCTTCGATATTTTTAGCAATACTTAGATAATACGGCGCAAATTCATCATCGGCCAACACGCTCGGCTCACCTTTATCCACTTGGGCGCGAATACCACTAGCAAGCGGCAACTGACCCAAGAGTGGCACATGGTATTGCTCAGCGATTTTTTCGCCGCCACCCGTACCAAAAATCGCTTCGGTATGGTTACAGTTGCTACAGGTATGCAGCGCCATATTTTCAACCACGCCAAGTACTGGAATATTGGTTTTATTAAACATCTCGATACCTTTTTGCGCATCAAGTAAGGCGATATGCTGCGGCGTCGTCACAATCACCGCACCCGTTACCGGAATGCGCTGCGCCAATGTCAGCTGAATATCGCCAGTACCGGGCGGCATATCAATGACTAAATAATCGAGCTGCGGCCAATTGGTTTGATTATATAGCTGCATTAAGGCGCCAGTGGCTTTTGGTCCGCGCCATGCCACAGGCGTATTGTCGCCATCGAGCAAGCTACCAATCGATAGCATTGCCAAACCATGCGCTTCAATAGGAACAAACTGCTCATTTTCCAGCTCAGGCTTGACTTTATCTACGCCCAGCATCGTCGGCATACTCGGCCCGTAAATATCAGCATCCAGCACACCAACACGATTGCCCAATTTCTGTAATGCTAAGGCGATATTAACGGTAGTGGTTGATTTACCAACGCCGCCTTTACCCGAAGCGACGACGATAATATGGCGGATACGCGGATGCGCCGTTAAGGACGCTTGCGTCGGCGCCGCTTTCGTAATCGGCGGTTCGGCCTGATTGCTGCTATTTGTATTTGCAGAAGGTTTGGTCTGCTTTTCCATCGCGTTGGTGGTTTTTGGCATGGCTTTTGGCATGGCTTTTGGCAGGCTTGACCCCGCGCCTTTTGCAGGCGCTGGCAGGCGCACATTCATATGAATCACTCTGATGCCATGCGGATGCAGCAGATTGCCAAGCTCTTGCTGAATGGCCTCAGGGTCGCTATCTTGCGGCAGACGCAAATCCAAAGTCAGCTCATCGCCATCGCGCTCTAGACCTGTGACCATAGTCGCAAGACTACTATTACCTAAATGGTAATTGAGCAACACTTGATCAACGACGCTATCACGAGCCGCTTGTTGCTGCGGAGATTCGGATTTCGAAGATGCTCTTTTTTTTATAAAATTAAACATAGCTACCTCTACTACCTATATCGATGGTTAAATTTGGCAAAAATGATGAATCTTTTTAAACAATAACTGTTTGAAATTGTTTAAAAAAACTCTTAGCTAAAACCTTAGCCCATAAAACTTTTGCCAAATGCTTTTATATAGATACAGTGTAGCTCAATGGGCGCTATAAAAAAACCACACTGTCAGTAGGTATGAGGGTCAAAATTGGTGTTATTTTTTTATTTAAGCGGTCTTATGTAAATGACCGTTTATTAAACAAACTAACCAATTGGTAAAAACCTAGAAGCGATGAATAAATAAATCAGCACGCCCGACGCATCACTGATTGAAGTAATCAAAGGCGCACTGGCGGTTGCAGGGTCAAAACCGAGTTTATTGAGTATAAAAGGCAGACTCATGCCAATGACACTACCAATCATAACGACACACAGCATACTTAGTGCCAGAACCAAAGAGACGGTCGCGTCACCACGCACATAACCAATAAGGGCAATGGCAACGGCCATCGTCGCACCGAGCAGCAGTGCAACTAAGGCTTCGCGGCCAAGGAGTGAAAACCAATCACGCATCACCACATCACCCGTCGCTAAAGCACGTACCATTAAAGTCGCTGATTGCGAGCCGGCGTTACCGCCACTATCAACCAGTAAAGGTAAGAAAAATACCAATACTAAGTTTGCCGCAATGACGTCTTCGAAGTTAGCAATACTTAGCCCCGACAGCAAGTTGCCAAATACTAAAAACACCAGCCAAAAAACCCGCTTACGGTAAAGGACAGTAATACTGACGTCTTTTAAGCGCCCAACCATGGTCGAGACACCGCCTGACTTATGGAAATCATCCGTGGCTTCATCACTTGCCACGTCCATCGCATCATCATGCGTGACGATACCAACCAACGCCCCACTGGCATCAGTAATGGGTAGGGAGATTAAGTCATAACGGGCAACAGTTTTCGCAACGTCTTCTTGATCATCGTTGACATCAGAAGAGATGACCGAGCTGACCATGATGTCTTTAATCAGCTGCTCAGGCGATGATAAAATAAGCACCCTTAATGACACCACGCCCAAGAGCTTACGCGCGTCATCAATCACATAAGCATGATAAATAGTTTCGGCATCGGGCGCTTCTAAACGTAGCGCGTCCAAGGCTTCGGCGACAGTCATCTCAGCCCCTAACGTCGCATAATCGGAGCTCATTAAGGCACCAGCCGTGCCTTCTTCATAGGCCGATAGACGGCGAATATCCTCACGCTTCGCCTGCGCTAAGGCAGGTAATAGCACGTCGCGTTGGTCTTGACTTAAGCGCTTATACAAATCAGTCCGTTCATCTGACGGCATCTCGCCGACTATCTTGGCTAAAATAGCGCGCGGAAAGACATAAGCGAGCGCCACTTGACTCTCTGGGTCTAAATAAGCAAATATCGTCGAGCGATTGGGCAAATGCGCAAGGAGCTGCCAAGCGAGTTTGGGTTCAATTAATGCCAATAAATCAGCTATATCGATAGGACGCAGGTTTTGAATCTCTTCAATCGCTTGCTCATACTGCTGCTGCTCGATAGCACGGCTTATTTTTTCGGCATAGGTCAACGCCAAGTCTTTATTATTCATTGCTTTTACTCCGTGCAGCGCAAAATAGGGCAACAGGCGCTCATAAAAAAGAGCCAATATTATTGGCTCAAATTAACATAAAATCAAATGCTAAAGGATTGGTGTTTTATTAGCAAGCGAATGATGCTTAAACCAAGCAAACACCTCACAAAGCCGAATATTTATTCACCAATCTTTTTTGACGTACTTATTGCATAATGCTCACCGGCGTCTTTTCTTGTAATTCTTTAAAACTCACTCCTTCTGCCAGCTCAACCAGTTTTAGACCGTTGTCAGTGACATCTAATACGGCAAGCTCGGTGATAATACGATCGACCACCCCTTTACCCGTTAGTGGCAGCTCACAGTCGGCAAGGATTTTTGGCTCGCCATGTTTATTGACCTGTTCCATCAGCACAATCACCCGCTGCACGCCAGCCACCAAATCCATCGCGCCGCCCATGCCTTTGACCATTTTTTTCGGAATCATCCAGTTGGCCAAATCGCCTTTTTCTGATACTTCCATCGCACCCAAGATGGCAAGGTTGACATGACCACCGCGAATCATCGCAAACGACTCTGAACTACTAAAATAGCTGGCACCCGGTTCGGTGGTGACGGTTTGCTTGCCCGCATTAATCAAATCCGCATCGACATTTTCTGCCGTTGGAAACTCACCGATACCGAGTAAACCGTTTTCAGACTGAAGCCAAACATCGACGCCTTCAGGGATATAGTTGGCTACTAAGGTCGGCAATCCGATTCCCAAATTGACATAATAGCCATCTTTTAACTCTTGCGCGGCGCGCTGTGCCATCTGCTCTCTTGTCCATGCCATGATAATTTCCTTATTTTTTACAAAGCCTATTGTTATTTTTTCATTAAAACCATTAAATAATCTTTCATTTAAGCGCTTGTAGTGGCTGCTTTGGTAGTAGTTTTTTCAATACGTTTTTCGGGATTATCATTTAAGACAATACGCTGGACAAAAATACCCGGTAGATGGATCTCATCGGGGTTTAGCTGCCCTATCTCTACGATTTCTTCGACTTCCACAACTGTAACTTTACCCGCCATCGCACAATCTGGATTAAAGTTACGCGCCGTTTTATTAAAGATTAAGTTGCCAGCTTTATCGGCCTTTTGCGCTTTGATTAGTGCCACATCTGCCCGCAAAGTATGCTCAAGCACATAGGTACGACCATCAAACTCGCGCGTTTCTTTGCCTTCAGCCACTTGTGTGCCAACGCCTGTAGCGGTATAAAACGCTGGAATACCAGCGCCGCCTGAACGCAGTTTTTCCGCTAACGTGCCTTGCGGCGTTAGCTCAACCTCTAGCTCGCCTGACAGATATTGACGCTCAAACTCTTTATTTTCACCGACGTACGATGAAATCATTTTTTTGATTTGGCGCGTTTGTAACAATAGACCTAAACCAAAATCATCGACACCGGCGTTATTACTGATACAGGTTAAATCCTTGACCCCGCTATCACGCAGCGCCTCAATCAGCGCTTCAGGAATACCGCACAAACCGAACCCTCCAATAGCGAGAGTTTGACCGTCGTTGACGATACCTTTTAACGCCTCTGCTGCGCTGCTATATACTTTTGATTGACTCATGCTTATCTCCTTGCAAGTCACATTATTTTTTATATAGGTAATGCCTCATCCTTTATATAAGACAATACATTATGTATCGATATAACTAAATTATAATCTCTTTGCTAACTTAGCATATTATTATCCTAGCGACCAGATAACAATCTTAAAATACTTATATGCTAAATCGTTGAGTAACTGCGTAGCTGCCTGCGTGATTAAGCATCGATTTAATTACCAAGGTAATATCACAAAATCG
This sequence comes from Psychrobacter sp. Sarcosine-02u-2, assembly GCF_002836335.1. Lineage (NCBI taxonomy): Bacteria > Pseudomonadati > Pseudomonadota > Gammaproteobacteria > Moraxellales > Moraxellaceae > Psychrobacter > Psychrobacter sp. Sarcosine-02u-2. The sequence continues at coordinate 8,802 of NZ_PJBX01000123.1, forward strand.
GCCGAATTACGGTATCATAGGCGCACTTTTTTAATTCTTCTCTTTTTTAGAGTTATTGGACGTTTTAAGTGTTAATAATTTAGCATTGATAATACGGTGCTGACTCCTCATAAAGTGCTCGAGACGTTTGAAAATCAACCCGTTTATATAAAAATATAGGTGACAAAAGTGCGTGAGATTTTAGTAACCAGTGCGCTGCCCTACGCCAATGGCTATATCCATTTGGGGCATCTTGTAGAATATATTCAGACCGACATTTGGGTACGTGCGATGAAAGCACAAGGCCATCAGGTCACCTATGTCTGCGCTGATGATGCACACGGTACGGCAATTATGCTCAAAGCAGAGGCCAATGGCGTCACCCCAGAAGAGCAAATCGCCTCGGTAAAAGCCTCACATGAAGCCGATTTTGCCAAATTTTTGATTGACTTTGATAATTATCACAGCACCCATTCAGAAGAAAACAAGCATTTCTCTGAGCTTATTTATCGTCGCCTTAATAGCGCCGGACATATCAGCACAAAGGACGTCAAACAGCTTTTTGACCCTGAAAAGCAGCTGTTTTTAGCCGATCGTTTTGTCAAAGGAGAGTGCCCTGAATGCGGCGCGCTGGACCAATATGGCGATAACTGCGAAGCGTGCGGTACCACTTATGATGCAACCGACCTTATCAATCCGCATTCAACGCTATCAAACGCGACGCCCGTGCTTAAAACTTCTAAGCATTATTTCTTTGATTTGCCTGAGTTTGAGCAATTCTTAAAAGATTGGACGCGCAGCGAAAACCGCTTGCAAGTCTCCGTCGCCAATAAACTGCAAGAATGGTTTGACGCGGGTCTGACCAGCTGGGATATCTCGCGTGATGCGCCGTATTTTGGTTTCCAAATCCCAGATACACCAAGCGATGAGCCAGAAAAATACTTTTATGTCTGGCTAGATGCACCAGTTGGCTATATGGCAAGCTTTAAAAACCTATGTGATAAGCGTGAAGGTACAGAGCAAGCACTTGATTTTGACCGTTATTGGATGCAAGAAAACGAGCATAAAACCGAGGTTTATCACTTTATCGGTAAAGACATCGTTTATTTCCATGCGCTATTTTGGCCTGCCATGCTAGCGGGTAGTGAATTCCGTACGCCAACCGGTGTTTTTGCCCACGGTTTCTTGATGGTCAATGGCGAAAAAATGAGTAAGTCACGCGGCACCTTTATTAAGGCCGAAACTTACGCGGAACACTTACACCCTGAATACTTGCGTTATTATTTCGCCAGTAAACTGTCTGACAAAGTTGAAGATATTAACCTTGATTTAGAAGACTTTATGCAAAAGGTCAACTCTGACTTGGTGGGTAAAGTGGTCAATATCGCCAGCCGTAGTGCCGGTTTTATCGTGAAGAAATATGACGGTATGCTGTCAGACAATTGCGTAGAATCAGAATTATTAGAAAATATCACCAAAACTGGTGATGAAATTGCCGCCGCTTACGAAAACCGTGAGTTCTCGCGTGCGATGCGCTTAATCATGCAGTGTGCCGACAAAGCCAATGAATATATCGACGAGAAAAAACCTTGGTCGCTTGCCAAGATCGAGGGCACTGAGCAAGAAGTACAAGACGTCTGCTCGGTGGCGATTAATATCTTCCGCCAATTGATGGTTTATTTGGCACCAGTATTGCCTGAGCTGACAGCCAATGCTAAAGCGTTCTTAAATATTGATGATTTAAGCTTTGCTAGCCGAAATCAATGGCTACTTGGTCATAAAATCAATAAATTTAAACCTTTGATGCAACGTATCGAAGAAAAAGACGTTGCGGCAATGGTTGAAGGTTCAAAGGCCTCGTTAGCGCAAGCAGACGCTCCTACTACTAGCAGCGATAATAATTCAGATAATAAAACAGCGGCAGTAAACACTCAGCCAGCAGAAAAGGCTGATACTGATACAAATGCTGAACAAGCTGACTATATCGGTATTGAAGACTTTGTCAAAGTTGAGATGAAAGTGGCGCACGTCTTAGCCTGTAATTATGTCGAAGGTGCGGATAAGCTTTTACAATTTACCTTGGACGTTGGCGAAGACAAACCGCGTAATGTCTTTAGCGGTATCCGTAAGTTTTATGAGCCTGAGCAATTGCTGGATAAAAAGGTAATTTGCGTCACCAATCTTGCGCCGCGTAAGATGAAATTTGGTGTCTCAGAAGGCATGGTGCTATCGACTGGCAACCCGAAAACTCAGTTAACGGTAGTGACATTACCGGACAACTGCGTGATTGGTGATGTGTTAGCTTAAATGCGGTTGTACTTATAGAATAAAAAAGATGCTTTCGTGGCATCTTTTTTATTGCTTAAAATTCATTGGTGATGAAATAAAAAGAGCGTGGGCAAAAAATAAAAATATCGACAAAAATCCATCTTTACTAACCTTTATAAAATCAATGACAAATGCGTTTTATTTTCTTATTGCCATAAGTTACATTACTGTCATAATATGGACGTAATCATCAAGGGATTGATTACCTTTATGTTCGCCCGTTATCTCAGCATCCACATAACATTGACTCGGGTAACCTGCACTCTTTAACCTATGAGCCAAAATAAAATGACCTTTGCCACTACTTTACGCCTTAGCCTGTGCGGCGCTGCTATTAGCGCGGCGCTTGGTTTAACCGCTTGCTCTAATAATGCGACCGACCCTGCCGTCAACGCTGATGATAGCGCAACTAATGATAAGCCTGCCAAAACCTTGGCCATCACGCAAATTGTCGAGCATCCTTCTTTAGATGAGATGCGCCGCGGCATTATTGATGAGCTGGCGGACAACGGCTACTCAGAAGGGCAAAACCTAACCGTTAATTTTCAAAGTGCGCAAGGGAATACCGCAACGGCTGGGCAAATTGCCAAACAGTTCGCCGGTGACAATCCAGATGCTATCGTTGCCATCTCAACACCTTCTGCGCAATCGGTAGTTGCTTCGACCAAAACTGTTCCCGTTATTTATACCGCCATTTCAGACCCTGTGGCAGCCAAGCTAATTGACGAAAATGACGTGCCTATCCAAACCAATGTGACTGGTTTGTCGAGCGAATTACCTATTGAACCGCAGTTAGACAATATTCAAAAAATCGTGCCCAATGTGAAAACCATTGGTTATGTCTATAGCCCAGGCGAAGCCAATTCGGTGGTGGTTCTTAAACAACTGGAAAAGGCAGCACCAGCACGCGGGCTTAAGATATTGGGCGTCACTGCCAATCGCCCTACCGACGTTGCAATGGCTACTCGTAGTCTGGCTGGCAAGGTAGAGGTTATTTATACCTCACTGGATAACAATGTGGTTTCGGCTTTTGAAGCGATGGCAAATGCGGCTAATGAGCTTGATATCCCAGTTATTGCCTCAGATGAATTTAGCGTCAGACGCGGTGCGACGGCAGCGCTTGGTGTCAATGATTATGACTTTGGTCGTACTACAGGCAAAATGGTGTATCGGGTATTAAACGGTGAAGCGACCAAAGATATCGCACCGCAAGTTATGAATACCTTAACGCTATATGTCAGCCCAAAACACGCCGCTGAACAAGGTACTAGCCTATCGGCAGACTTACTTAAAAATGCCATCAATGTCGACAAAGAAGCACAAAAGGCCAGCAAATAGTCACTAATAAATAGTTGCGTCTCAATAGTAAAGAATAAACGGACGGTAATTAATAATCAGCTATACAACGGATTACACAATCAGCTAGGATAATGGCTGGCAGCGCTACCCTTTTTTATCTTTTATATAATGTACGGACACATTATTATTTTCAGGAGTCAGACCCATGTTGTATCAAAATCGTTTTGCCAAAGCTTTATTATGGGGCGGTGTTTGCACCGCTATCTTGACCGGCTGTAACCAGCCAGCACAAGATGCCAACACCCCTGACGGCGCTGCTACGGGCGGCGATGCCAAAGCTGCCATGAAAACGGTCGCTATTACCGCCATCGTTGAACATCCAGCACTCGATGATGTGCGTAAAGGCGTTATCGACGAGTTAAGTGACGCCGGCTTTAAAGAAGGCGAAAACTTAACCATCAACTTCCAAAGCGCCCAAGGTAATACCGCCACTGCCGGTCAGATTGCCAAACAATTCGTCGCTGATGCACCAGATGTCATCGTGGCGATTGCCACGCCATCGGCTCAGTCTGTAGCCGCTTCTACCAGCAGCATTCCTATGGTGTTCTCAGCGGTCACCGACCCTGTCGCAGCAAAACTGGTACCGAAACTTGATGGCTCTGGCACCAACGTTACTGGCGCCTCTGATGCCCTTCCTTATGCGCCGCAAATCGATTTGATGCGTCAAATTATCCCAAGTCTAAAAAACGTCGGTTATGTCTATAGCCCAGGTGAGGTGAACTCAACCATCGTTTTAAAAGCGCTAAAAGAGAATCTGACCCCGCTTGGTATTAACGTTCACGAAGCGCCTGCGCAGCGTAGTAACGATATTGCGATGGCCGCTCGTAGCCTTGAAGGTAAAGTCGATATGATTTATACCTCAACGGATAATAACGTGGTTTCAGCATACGAATCACTGTACCAAATCGCTAAAGAAAGTAAGATTCCATTGATTGCCTCTGATACCAGTTCGGTTGAGCGCGGTGCCGTTGCAGCCTTAGGGGTGAACTATTACGATTTAGGCCGCGAAACCGGTAAAATCGTTACGCGTATCTTAAACGGTGAAAAAGCAGGCGAAATCCCTGTTTATACGCCGCAATCGCTTGATTTACATGTCAGTCCAAAGAATGCGCAAGCTGAAGGCATCACGCTACCACAAGCCGTTATCGATAAAGCAAAAGTAGTGTTAGAATAACTGCCGCTTTTAACTCTAATTCTTAGACGATAGTTTTTATCAATTATCGTCTAGGTTAATTGGATATAGCTATTTTGATATGGCTATATAGGTAGCGCAGACAAACCCAGCTCTCAGTCAGTAGGCTGGGCTTGTTTTTTCAAGGCTGTAAATAAGCAAAGCTTATAATCAAGCATTCTAAGAATAGGTTTTGCTTGACCCTAACTGCAGATACCTCTATCTGTTAAATTCACCGCTTAGTCGTTTAAGCAAAGTTGGCTGATTGATAGCGCGATATGTCGCCTATCTCAATTATCTCGCCATCATTTATTAAACGCTGGGTTATGACTTACTGATCTCTTATGTCTTTAATTGCTTTTTTTGGTGCGCTTGAAAGTGGTCTGATTTATGGCCTAGTGGCGCTTGGCGTCCTTATCTCATTTCGTACCCTCGACTTTCCGGATTTGACCGCTGACGGTAGTTTTCCGTTGGGCGGCGCTGTCGCGGGTATTTCTATCATCGCTGGAGTGAATCCTTGGCTTGCTTGTGCCTTTGGTATGCTAGCAGGGTCAGTCGCCGGTATTGTCACCGCGTGGCTACACGTTAAGCTGGGCATTTTACAGCTGCTTGCCAGTATCCTTGTGATGGTTGCTTTATACTCTGTCAATCTACGGATTATGGGTGCGCCAAACTTACCATTGTTAGGTGAAACGACCGTATTTAGTACCTTGGTCAGTGATGGTAATGGTTACTGGATGCGCTGCCTCATTATTGGTGTCGTCGTCCTATTGGCCATGTTGTTTTTAAACTGGTTTTATAGTACCGAAACGGGTTTATCGATGCGGGCGACTGGCTCAAACCTACGCATGGCACAGGCGCAAGGTATCAATACCTCATGGATGACCATCATTGGTATGGCGATTTCTAACGGCTTGATTGCGTTAGCAGGCGCATTATTTGTGCAGACGCAAGGTGGCGCTGATATCTCAATTGGTATCGGTACGATTGTCATTGGTTTAGCAGCGGTCATCATCGGCGAGACCATTATTCCAGCTAAGCGTATTTGGCTGATTACCTTTGCGGTGGTCGTTGGTGCGGTGCTTTATAAGCTCTTTATTCAAGTGGCTCTATCAAGCAGTACGCTACGTAGTATCGGATTTGGTCCCCAAGATTTGAACTTGATTACCGCGCTACTCGTGGTATTAGCCTTAGTCTTGCCAAAAGCTAAAAATAAATTTTTAAGTCGTAAAGTTCGGGCTTAATGTCAATATGCAACCATAAGGAATAATTATTATGATGCAAGCTACAGATTTGCGGTTGACCTTTAACCCTGGAACGCCCATTGAAAACCCTGCCCTACGCGGTATCAATTTAAATATCGCCGATGGTGAATTTGTCACCGTCATCGGTACCAATGGCGCAGGCAAATCGACCTTTTTAAATGCTGTCAGTGGCACCACGCGCGTGGATAGCGGTTCAATCTTGTTAAATGGTATTGATGTCACCAAAAAGACCGCGCACCAACGTGCCCATTGGGTTGCTCGCGTTTTCCAAGACCCGATGGCGGGAACTTGTGAGGCGCTAACCATCGAAGAAAATATGGCGCTAGCCTATAAGCGCGGCGGCAAACGTGGTTTGAACTTTGCCCTTAATCAAAATAACCGTGACTTATTTCGCGAGAAATTATCGGTATTAAAATTGGGTCTAGAAAATCGTTTAACCGACCGTATGGGCCTGTTATCCGGTGGTCAACGCCAAGCCGTGAGCTTACTGATGGCGTCATTGCAACCGTCTAAGATTCTACTGCTTGATGAGCATACGGCGGCCCTTGACCCTAAAACAGCGGCGTTTGTTTTAGAATTAACCGATAAAATCGTCACCGACAATCAGCTAACAACGATGATGGTGACGCATTCGATGCAGCAGGCTCTAGCTCATGGTACGCGTACTGTGATGCTTCATCAAGGTCAGGTGGTATTAGACGTATCTGGCGATATCCGTAAAGGCATGGATGTGCATGATTTACTGGATATGTTTGAGCAAACCCGCGGTGAAAAGGTCGAAGATGACAGTTTGATATTAAGCTAACTCATTTTACAAAATATTTTGAATTTAAAATAAAACGCCTTCTCATTAGGCGTTTTTTTATGGCTGTTTTAGTTTTTAAGAATCAAGCATGACCAATTTTTGAATCAATTCACTGACATGCTGCGCTTGCATTTTCTTCATCACCTGTGAGCGATGTACCTCTACCGTTCGTACCGATATGTCTAAATGGTCGGCGATATTTTTATTTAGATTGCCTTGCATCAGCTCATGAGCGACCTGTTTTTCTTTCTCGGTTAGCTGCGCATAGAGCTTTTTTATACTATAAAGCTCAGCTCGTTTGAGGGTTAATACTTGCGCACGCTCAAGCGCTTCTTGGAGACGGTGACTATTAATCGGTTTCTCTAAATAATCAGCGGCGCCTTGTTTGAGCATATTAACAGCATCAGCAATCTCACCTTGACCAGTTAATGCAATAAGCGCTATCGGACTGTCCTGTTGATTAAGGTGCGCTTGTAGTGCTTGACCGCTCATGGCTGGCATCATTAAATCACTGACGATCACCGCGGGATAATAGATATCAACTTGCTGCAAAAAAGTCAGGGCACTTGACCACACTTGGGTCGGCAATCCTAAGCTGCTAATTAAAAAATTACAGGAATGACGCACGCTTTCTTCATCGTCGATGATATGAACCAGTAGAGGTTCATTATTGCTATCAACTGGCGTTTGCCATTCTGAGTGCTTAACTGAATTATGCTGAGCATTCATACGCAACCTTATGATTAAGTTAATTTGTAAAATTTATAAATGCTTGGTTGTTGATAACCCTCTCTTGCTCACTTTCGCTTTTGCTTACTGTCTCTGTTGATTATCTTATTTCTGCGCATCATCTGCCAAATGCAGCGGCAGATAAAAAGACACTTGCGCACCTACCCTGTTTGCTAATGGATGAGTGTTTTCCATTTTTATCAAGCGCACTTTACCATTTAACGACCGCTTTAAGCGTTGCTGATAACCATCTAACGCTTGTATAGTATTAAGCTCCTGCTGGAATTCGATATTGCCAAGCTGCATCATACCGCCAATTGACTTGCACAAACGCTGACATATCATCAGCCCCAAGCCTAAACCATTTTCTTTGGTCGATTTGGTGGCGTATTTATTAGTCAGACGCTGTTGTGATTGACCCTCAACTAACTGCTGATTACCCTCTAACGGTTTATGGTCAAGCAACTGCGCCTCATCAAAACCGCCTGCATCATCGGTTATATGCAATACGATATAAGATTTACCATTATAATCTTTTGCCTGACAACGTAACATTATCTGCGTTGCCCCTTGCTGCTCGGCATTGAGCATACTATTCATCAATAACTGGTCAAGAACCAAGCTTGGCAACTGCAAAGTCTGATAGTCACTCGCCAACCAAAAGCCAATACTTGAGGCTTTTTCACCAAGTAGCAATATACACTGCGCATAGGTGGTGACGATGTCCACTTGAACGTTGTTCGGCTGCGAGCGCCCTGCCCAGCGCCGAATATTACTGATAACAGCCGCGACCCGTTCGGTTTCATTAACAATTTGCTGTAACGCACTTTCTGTCGCTTGTTTGTCTATTGCTTGCTTTTCTAGCACTTGCTTGTCCGTTAGGGTCTTTTCTAGCGCATTCAAACTATGGGCAGAGTTTTTATCCAGCACCGTACTTTCTTTACCGTCTTGGCGGCTGACACTGCTTTGACTGCGAATAAGTAAGCCTTGCGCATAATTTTGAATGGTCGCCAGCGGCTGATTGATTTCATGGGCGATGGATCCACTCATCTCACCGATGACAGCGAAGCGTTCTGATTGACGTAGCTGCTGGTCATAATCACGAATCAGTTGATTTTGCAGAATGATTTTTTGCCGTCGTCGCCATGCCAGCCAGCTCATCCACGCATAATTCACCGTTGATATCAGTACAATTAAAACGATAACTGCCATCCACAATCGATGCGCCTTTACCCAATCGACCATATGCGCGCCCAGCTGCTTTTGTGCTGGATGACGATTCATATCATAAAGGATACGTTCAGCATCGCTACTCGATTCGGCTGGTAGCCAGCGCTGTCCTATCCCTAACGACTCTTGCTCTGGTTGACTCTTTCCATATTGACTCAAACCAAATAAATTTTGATTGATTTGCCGAATCAAGGCAGCTGGCGCTTGCTCGGTCGCCGCCAATGTCCAATTGGGATATATCTTTGTTGAAGACTGACAGCTAGAAGCGGTCGCCACAGGGTGAATAAGTCGGTATTGTTTTTTGCTAATCTTCCCTTGCTGCGCCATTTCTTCCATCAAACAAAGTGGCGCAATCGCTGCATCTACGCTGCCACTGGCCAATGCATGTAAGGTACGCTCAATAGGATAACCGACGAACTGGGTCTGATAACGGTTGGATGGCACACCGTTTTGTTGTAATAAATGCGCGACGAGCAGATAACCACCAAAAGCCTCACTGTCGACGGCAGCAATTTTACGCTGCTGCAAATCTTGCAACTGATAAATGCCGCTGTCTGCCTTTACCCAAAGTGCACTGGCGACGGCTTCCATGGCGCTAGGTTCTTTTAACGGACTACCCTGACTGAGTTTATTAAATTTATTAGCTAGATTAACCGTTGTAGAAAGCTGCTTATCAGCGCTTTTATTAAAAATTTTTTTATGAAAGTTTTTACCCTGGTTATCATCAGGCCTATCCAATTGAGCGGTCTCTGTATCAGCTTGCAAGGTCGCAAGCCAGCGCCAATGGGTGGTATTCATTTTAATCAGCTGTACTTGCGGACCAAGCACTAGGGCAAACTGCTGCGCTTCGATTTCCTGCTGCCAATTTTCTAATGCTAGCGGTATCAAGACCACCGCGTCCTCTTGCAACTGTCCATTAAGCTGATTAAGCCAAGGTTGCCAACGCTCTTGTGCAGCCGTTTCCCCTTGCGGCGCGAGCACGCCTAAATAGTAAGTTTGCGCATTGGCAGTGGCTAGCATTAACCAAGTAAAGGACGCTACAACGATAATAAAATAAGCGTTCAAGCTAGCCCAGACTTTAGACTTTTTAACCATAAACCTAGCCTTACAGTTGAGCTATCAAACCGCCATTATAAATGAAAACCATAACTATAATGTGGTTTTCCACAATATCACAATGTTACACGCTCCTCTATACTGAATGACAATTGTGTAACTTTTCATTCATTAGTTTAACTTCTGAATATTTAATAAGGACGCCTGATGGACGTCATTAAATAGTGATGATGAGTGACAAGCTTAGTAAAAATATCTTATGGAGGGCAGGCTTATGAAAAAGTGGCCATTAATCATTATTATGGCAGCCATTGTCGGGCTGATTTTAGCGTTTATCATTGGGCAAATACTGCCTAATATGCGCACGAGTAGCAGTGACATCGAGGTCAATATCACCGACCCTGCACTTATTAAACAAGGGGAATACGTCGCGCGTACCGCTGACTGTGTTGCTTGTCATACCACGTTAGATGGCGAGACTTATGCAGGCGGCCTGCCTATGCTCACCCCATTGGGCGCCATTTATTCAACCAACATTACCCCTGATAAAGAAACCGGTATTGGTCAGTATACTTTTACTGACTTTAAAAATGCCGTCAAGCATGGCGTGCGTCGTGATAATAAAGCCCTTTACCCTGCAATGCCCTATCCGTCTTATCAGCTCATGCCAGATGAAGATTTGGCCGCGATGTACGCCTTTTTTATGTCAGACGTCAAACCCGTCAAGCAGACCAATCTAAAAAGCGAGCTACCACCGGTGACCAATTGGCGTTGGCCCTTAGCATACTGGCAAGCAATGTTTGACCCAAAACGTGACTTTGTGCCAGAAACTGATGATGCGCTATTGACCCGTGGACAGTATTTAATTGAAGGTCCTGGTCACTGCGGCTCTTGTCATACTGGACGCGGTATCGGTTTTCAAGAAATTGCCTTAAATAATGCCGACTCAGAAGAATATTTGAGCGGGGCGGTTATCGATGGTTGGCGTGCCAAAAGTATCCGCGGTGAGCATCGCGGTTTGGCTACGTGGACCGTCGCAGAATTAAATGATTTCTTTAAAACCGGTCGTACTGACAGCACAGCGGCCTTTGGCGCTATGGCTGAAGTGGTCGAGCACAGCACGCAATATATGACAGACTATGATATCAACGCTATGTCATCTTATTTAAAAACCTTAACGCCAGCGCCCAATAAAGAAAAAACCTTGCCGGCGAAAAAAGACATTACCACGAAAAAACTGCTTGATGGCAACTATGATTCGCGCGGCTCGATTCTATACGCCGAGTATTGCCAAGTTTGTCACCGTGCCGATGGTAAAGGCGTGGCGCGTATCTTCCCAGCCCTTGATGGCAATAGTGCGGTATATGCGAAAAATGCCGACTCGGTACTACAAATCACCTTGAGCGGTGGCCGCATGCCCGAAACCCCGCACGACCGCATGGCCTTTACCATGCCTGAATTTATTAACCTGAGTGATGCCGATGTGGCAGAAGTGGTCAACTATGTCCGTAATAGCTGGACCAACCAAGCACCTGAAGTCGATGTCGATGATGTGGTAAAAATGCGCGCTTTTCTTGCTAAAAAACCAAAAACCAGTACCGATATCGCCCCAGACTTAAGTATTGATGCGCAAACAAAAGGAGCAAAATAATGAAAAACTCTCCACTCAACTTGCCTGCTATTGTTAGCGTTATCTCTCAGAAAATAAAAATGGGCAAACTAACCACCGCTGCCCTGACTGCCTCAGTGGTTAGTATTGCCGCTATCAGCAGCGGTTGCTCACAGCCAGAGCCTATCGAGCAAAATGCCCCTAAATATGGCTTAGTTACTGCTGATGATGCCAACGAAGATGTTGGTACTTATGTGCTGCCGCAAGATACGTCTATCTTGGATGAGCCAAACGCTGATGAGATATTTTATGGTAAGCGCTTATTAAACGAAACCAAGCGCTTATTACCCGAGCACGTTGGCGCGCAAATGAACTGTAATAGCTGTCATATCTCGCAAGGTAAAATCCCCCTTGGCGACCCGTATATCAACAGTTACAACTTCTACCCGCGTGTGATGCCGCGCGCAGGTAAAGAAATCGATTTAACCAAACGCATCAATGGCTGCTTTCAGCGTTCGATGAATGGCAAACCATTAAAACCTGAATCACCTGAAATGCTAGCAATGTTGGCCTATATGAAATGGCTGTCACAAAATACGCCAAAAGAGCAAAAGGTCGATATCCAAAATGCGGGTAAAGTGGATGAATCCTTGGTCGGTAACCCTGTACGCGGTGAAAAAATATACCAAGTACAATGTGCCACCTGTCATGGTGATAACGGCGAAGGTATCAAAGACAGCCGCGGTGATATTGTCTTCCCACCATTATGGGGCGATGAATCCTTTAATATCGGTGCGGGCATGGCGCGTACTTATAAAGCGGCGGCTTTTGTGAAATACAATATGCCGATGGGCATTCAAATCAAAGGTCTATGGGGTCATGGCAATGTGCTCAGTGATCAAGACGCCATCGATGTCGCTGAATTTTTTACCCATCAACCGCGTCCTGACTTTGCTGGTAAAGTAAACGACTGGCCTAATGGCAAAAAACCTAAAGATGCGCGTTATTAAATGCACTAACCTGACAACATATCAGTCATGCTGATTTATAAAATAAAAAAACCTCAAACGCCTGAATGGCTTTGAGGTTTTTTGTTATCTATGGTTAATGCGACTAAAAAATTTTGACCAGCCATTATATAGTAGTGCTTAAGGCAATGACTTTTATTACAGTCATACTTACTTATCGCCATTCGCTTATGAGGTCTATCATGCGTAAAATCCCTATTTACTCTCACCCTGCTGCTGGTTGGCCAGCTTTGGTTGCTTCTACTCGTAAGCTAATGGATTACAAGGCTTTTTTGCGTGGCAGTATAAGTATCTTACACAGCAATCAGCCCAACGGCGGCTTTGACTGTCCGGGCTGTGCATGGCCAGATCATAAGACCCATAAAAGCCTTGATGTCTGTGAAACGGGTATTAAAGTCATTGCCAGTGAAACGATGAGTAGGCGCGCCGATGCCGCATTTTTTGCCAAACATAGCGTCAAAAAACTACAAAGCTGGTCAGGCTACGAGCTTGAGCACAGCGGCCGCTTATCAGAGCCGTTATATTATGATGCAGGGCAAGACCGCTATGTGGCAATTTCTTGGCAGGCAGCATATGAGCGTATTGCTGATACGTTGAAAAATCTCGATTCGCCAGATGAAGCGTTATTTTACACCTCAGGACGCGTCACTAACGAGCCTGCTTTTATGTATCAATTGTTTGTACGCTGTTTTGGCACCAATAATTTGCCAGATTGCTCAAATATGTGTCACGAGCCAACGTCAGTGATGCTCGGTAAACAGTTAGGCGTCGGTAAAGCCACGGTGGTTTTGGAAGATTTTGAACAGGCGAAGCTAATTATGCTGTTTGGGCAAAATCCTGCTACCAATCACCCGCGTATGCTTGAGATGCTGGCACACGCTCATAAGCAAGGCTGCAAAATCATCTCTATCAATCCGATGCGTGAGCAAGGTTTAAGCAAGTTTAGAAATCCGCAAAAACCAACCTATATGGCCGCAGGGCAAAGTGATGAAATGGTTGATGAAGTCATTCAAATTCAAATCGGTGGTGATACCGCTTTATTGACGGGCTTGGCCAAATGGCTGACCAAAAATGGCAAAATTGATAATGATTTTATTGAGCAGCACACATCAGGTTATGAGGCGCTGGATACCTGGTTACGCCAGCAGTCTTGGACAGAGGTAGAGCGTGGCTGCGGTATTAGTAAAGCAGACATTATTAAACTTGCCAAACTTGTTGCTGATAGCCCCGCAACCATTTGTACCTGGGGCATGGGTATTACCCAACATGTCCAAGGCGAAGATAACGTCGCCATGATTACCAATTTGCTACTACTCATGGGTATGATTGGGGTCGATGGCGCAGGCGCCTCACCGGTGCGCGGTCACTCCAATGTGCAGGGCGATCGCACCATGGGTATCCATGAGCGCCCTAAACAGAGCTTACTTGATAGCCTTGAGCGCGTTTTTAAGCGCCCTATGCCGCAAGAAGATGGGCTTGATGTCATCGCTGGCGCAAAAGCATTGATGCAAGGTAAGCTCAAAGCCTTTATCAGCATGGGTGGGAATTATGCCGTTGCCGCGCCCGATAAAAGTGCGATTCAAACGGCCTTAACCGCTACCGAGCTTAATGTTTTTATTGGCACCAAACTTAATGAAACTATGCTATATCCGGGTAAAAACAACCTTATTTTACCTTGTATCAGTCGTACCGAACGTTTAGTAACGGCGAAAGGTGAACAGTTCGCGACGATTGAAGACTCTATGTGCCAGATTGTTTCTACGCGCGGTCGCATTGAGCCGATTAGTGATGATTTAAAATCTGAAGCGCAAATTGTGGCCGATATGGCAACCCACGCGCTTGGCGCTGATTCGTCTATTCCATGGCAAACCATGAGCAGCGACTTCGATATCATCCGTAATTATATCGCTCAAGCGATTGAAGGCTTTGAGAATTTTAACGATCGTATTCGTGAAAATAAGCGCGGTTTTCATTTATATCACCCTGCCCGTCATCGCGTTTGGAATACCGATAGCGGCAAAGCGCAGTTTGAAGTCCCACAATATCCAATTACTTATGTCGCAGCACAGATGGCAAAAGCCACATCGAGCTATCATAGCCATGCTAAAAATAACAATGCTAAAAGTGACCATAGCAAAAATAATGAACCCGCGATTCATCCAAGCGATAGCGATAGCGATCACAATCCAACCCAAAGCGCTGAGCAAAAAGTATGGCAGCTAACCAGTGTCCGCAGTCATGATCAATTTAACACCATGATTTTTGGTCATCAAGACCGCTATCGCCAGACCAACCGCCGCGACGTGTTATTTATGCATCCCGATGAAATCAAGCGTTTAGGTTGGCAAAAAGGCGATAGCGTTATGGTATCGCGTCAAGACAGTCAAGATGAACAGCGCACCTTAGGTCCATTAATACTGACTGAGATGGATATCGCTGCCAATGCGGTGGCGACCTATTATCCTGAATGTAACGACCTTATCGACTTAGACACTCATGCACCAGACTCAAGGACGCCTTCTTATAAATCCGTCACCGTTGTTTTGCAGCGCGTTAATGAGGGCACACTAGCCGCCAGCGCTTAATAAAGATGGTTTGATAAAGGTAATGGTTAAAATATAATGCTCAGTAAACATAACGCAGTTGCAGTAGAACCTTGGTTAAATGGCTCAGCGGCCGATTTAGAAACCAATGCTGATCATGCTGCTGCGCCAATAATGGATATGCAGACCGTGCCCTTATCGCGCCTACATTTAACACAAAAACATGCTTATTTATCTACAGCAAATGTCTCTTCTAAAAATGCAGAAACAGAGGTTGATGACAAATCAGCGCTGCTGGCAGTAGAGGCAGCGGTTGCGATTGTCATTAATGGTATCCACTATGCGATATTGATGGCAAGCCCCTACCAGCTTGAGTATCTTGCTATTGGTTTTTTGTATAGCGAAGGATTGATTCATCATAGTCATGAATTATTAGAGTGGGAGGTAACGCAACTGACCGATATTGCCAGTTACCGAAAATTCACCAGTGATTTAACGGATGACTTACTTGATGAAAAGACGGCATTTGAGCAATTTTCAGCGCAGTTGCAAGACTATGATGTATATGTAGTAGAGCTGGTACTAAATCAGCGCTGTCATCAGCGTATTCAAGCGCAGAGGCGACAGCTAGCAGGACGTACAGGCTGCGGTATGTGCGGTATCACCGGGCTTTCGCAAGCGCTTCCCGATTTAAGTCATTATTTATCATCCAGCTTGCAACAAAAACAGTCAGAATCCTCCGTGCCCAGTCTTAATTATTTACTGCACATGCATCAGCAAATTAACGCCGCCCAGCATACCCATCAACTCACTGGTGCGGTACACGCTGCAGCCACCATGCAAGGCAAGGATTTGTATTTATTTGAAGACGTAGGGCGTCATAACGCACTTGATAAACTCATCGGTTGGCAATTGCGCAACAAGACCAAGCTGACATGCGTGGTGATGACCTCGCGATTGTCTATTGAGCTGGTACAAAAATCCATTCGTAGCCACATTCCTTGGCTCGTTGGTATGTCGGCACCGACCAGTACTGCAGTACGCGTCGCTGAACACTATGGTTTGGGACTGGCAGGGTTTTTACGCGATGACCGAGTTACTTATTATACCAATTATAAAGACGCTTAAAACAACAAGTTAGGGGCGACTCTTTTATTATATCCATTTAACTCTATCACTAAACCGCTAAGCAATAACTATTTTCTACTTATTTTTACTTCAACTTAACTCTCCCTGTAAGTTCGTAAAAGAGCCCCTAGCCTTTATCGTTACCTTTCCTTA
The DNA here is from genome assembly GCF_002836335.1 of Psychrobacter sp. Sarcosine-02u-2. Lineage (NCBI taxonomy): Bacteria > Pseudomonadati > Pseudomonadota > Gammaproteobacteria > Moraxellales > Moraxellaceae > Psychrobacter > Psychrobacter sp. Sarcosine-02u-2. The sequence continues at coordinate 25,185 of NZ_PJBX01000123.1, forward strand.
ATACAAGAAAATTTGTTTAAACTTCATAGTTTCTCCTAACCTCTTCTGCTTATTAGGATCATTTTAATGACGACCTATTAGTTTATCTTAATGCTGGCTGACTAAAAAGTCTGCGGTAAAATTTGAGATAGCAGACAGAATAGGTTACTCTTACCGCACAAACATGTTACGAGAATTTAACATCGCTGTAGTTTTATTTATCAATGAGAAGTAAATACTGGCAATAACTGCCGTAAAAATTTACTTATTATCACGACAGCGGATGTTCGCTCACAAGCAATAAAGGGATGAAAATCCATCCTAACTGTTGCTTAACGCAGCTACTATAAACAGCTCTATTTAGCACCGCTCAAGCAGTTTAGGCTCAGTGCTTATCCGTATTTTTGCTAGAGATGCTTAGTCAATAAGCGTCTTTTAGCGTCTCGTTACTATCGAGTAGGCATCACTTGACAGCGTAATGGTCAATCCATTAACAGACGCCTATTGAGAGTTGCCGCCGTTATTTCTAAGACAAATTTTTAGTCTATATTTTTTGTCAAATATTTGTCTAACAGGCTGTGCTAAATGAAAAAGCGGCATCACATTTAACGTGAGCGTTTGGCTTGCCTCATTGCGTGCTTGTGCGCTGTATACAAGCAGCGAATAGAACCAATGCGTCCTATTACATTCCTAACAGTTTGTGGCATGACTTTTATTGCAAACCTTTATTCTTCAAACAATTGCGAGGTATGAATTTGAAAACTGAGTCATTGTTCCAATTTTCATCAATCACCATTCTTTTACTTTTATTAGGATTTTATGGCGGTACTTACCTGCTGTCTTTATTGATTAAAAAAGATAAGGAAACCACTTCTGGATTTATGGTCGCCGGTCATGGTGTCGGTTTTGGCATGGGCGCGGCGAGTATGACTGCAACTTGGATTTGGGCAGCCTCGTTTTATGCGGCTGCAACCTCCGGTTATAAATACGGCGTTTCAGGACCGCTACATTATGGTTTTTGGGGCGCCTTGATGATTTTATTCATCTACCCTTTTGGCATGCGCTTTCGCGAACTTGCTCCTAATGGACACACCTTAGGTGAACTTATCCACGCGCGCCACGGATCATCAAGCCAATTAATTTTAGCAATATCTAATCTTATGGGCAGCTTAATTAGCTTGATGGTCAACTTCACCGCTGCTGGTGCTTTGGTATCAGTATTATCGCCGTTATCTTTTCAGACCGGCGTCATTATCGCAGGTGTCGGAGTGCTCAGCTATACGTTAACCTCTGGATTTCGAGCGTCCGTATTTACCGATTTTGCTCAATTAGTTGCTTTGATGGCGATTGGAGTCATCATCATCCCTGCGGTGCTATTTGCCATGGGCGGGCCATCGGTCATGGTCAGTGGCTTATCAAACTTAACCTTAGAGCAGCAAAACCTGTTTTCTTCCGAAGCCTTTTTTCAGCAAGGGGCGCCTTATTTTGTCGCGGTATTGGCTTATGCTATCGGCAACCAAACCATTACCCAGCGATTATTTGCCATTGATAAAAGCAAAATCAAAGCCACTTTTGTCACTGCAACGGTCGGCTACGCGGGCATCGTCATTGGACTTGGTATGATTGGCTTGATGGCTTTGACCATTGGTATTGAACCGCTCGATGGCAATATGAATAACTTAATCCCGCAAATGGTTAGTACTTATTTGCATCCGGTATTTATTGCCTTGTTCTTTATTTTGGTCATTGGCTCGTTATCCTCAACCGCTGACTCAGATTTATCGGCGCTATCAACGATTATGATGGCGGACGTTTATGGCAAAAATATCGCTAAAGGGCGCGTAAAACCAAAAACCATGATGCTGGTTGGACGCTCAACCATGATTATTGCCACCGCTGCCGGATTGATTTTTGCCAGCTTTAAGCTTGATATATTGGTCATGCTGGTCTTCGTTGGCGCATTGTGGGGCACCATTGTATTCCCTGTGATTGCTAGTGTGTTCTGGAATCGCGTCACCAATGTGGCCTTTACCTCAGCCGTCATCGTCGGGTTGTTATTATTTTGCGTCGCGCGCTTTGAGCTGATTCCCATTGAAGGCTTCACCGCACTATTTTTTGAAATTTTGGCCAGTGTTGGTGCTGCTGTCGTCATTGGACTCATGGTCTTTGGCTTTTTAGGACGCAAAATCGGTGTGGGCGCCGCCGCTATTACGCTCGTACTGATGCTCATTTTTGCCACCGGCTTTTTACGCCAATATATGGTCTTGCTGGCTTCCTTGACCGCTTACGGTGCCAGTACCATCGTCTGCGTGATTGTTAGCCTTATGGGTGACGAGCATTTTGATTTTGACCTCATTAAACAGCGGGTGGGCAACTACGATAAACAGCCGCAAGCACAAACGTTACCAAAAACTTAAGCAAAAACTCATTAGTCATTGATGGTTAACCAATGCTTGGCTAGCCATTGTTACTAAAATCTAGTAAGCAAAAAATTTATATAAACACTATAAGGAGACATCATGGAAAACGTCTTTATCTATGGATTTTATATCCTCGTCTGGCCGGCGATTACCCTTGGGGTGCTGACATTAATCTGTACCGCAACTTATCGCGATTTCAAAAAAGCAAAACGTAATAATCAAGATATTGTCTAGCAAGCGCTAAACTAGAATAACTATTTTTAACAAGTCATCACTGAATTTAGGTTTGGCGATGACTTCATTTGCACCACTTTTGCTGTCCTTTTACCTTATTAAGGCTCAAATAATGCCTCATTTATGGTTAAATAGCGGCAACTTAGCAAATAAGCGCTGTTTCGTTAAAAAATGACTTGTAATTTAAATTATTTTTGCTAATATAGGCATCCTTGATTGGCTGGGTGGCAGAGTGGTCATGCAGCGGACTGCAACTCCGTTAACGCCGGTTCGATTCCGACCTCAGCCTCCAATTATTTAGCTATAAATATATAAGTATGACGTTAATTTTAGCTTGCATTATTAATGGAAATGCTTATAATAGCGACCACTATCTAATAAGTAGAAAGCTTACTTTTAGATAAGACAAGTTTTGCCCGGGTGGTGAAATTGGTAGACACAAGGGATTTAAAATCCCTCGCTAGTAATAGCGTGCCGGTTCAAGTCCGGCTCCGGGTACCATTATATTAAAAGGCTTCCAAGCGATTGGAGGCCTTTTTCTTATAAGCGCATTAAGAAAACAGTGCTTTTATTGTCTTTGAACTCTATCAAATAGATCAATCAACCTTCTACTCTCATTAAAACTTTACATTCCGAACTTAGTAATAAATTTAAATCAAAAAAAATCCGACCACATTATGTGATCGGATTTTTAGTATTTGGTGGAGATGGCGGGAGTTGAACCCGCGTCCGCCAGCATTACGCTCATGAATCTACATGTTTAGTTTCTGTCTTTAGTTTTAATCCGCACCGATCCGACAGTCAGGATGGATTGGACGATTCTCTACTTTTGAACCCAAGCGATTGAGACAATCACTTGTGGCGAGCCTACATGCGGACGCTTCAACTTAGTTGACCAACTGTAGGTGATCAGCAACCAAGTAAGCAGGGTTTAAGCTGCTAGAGCGTAAGTTTCGTCGTTTGCGACTATAACAATATATGTTTGATTAACGAGAGGACATACACTCTCGACATGCATCATTGAGTTTCATCACCAGCGTCGAAGCCAGAACATCCCCAATAAGACTGACTATTATATAGTACCTGCCTATCAGTTTTCAACCTAAAAACCTTCTGTATTACATTAAGTTACAGCTCAATTATCTAAGCCAAAACTTTATTCATCCATTGGCCAATATTTTGAATTTGCGGCATACAAACTTGATGCGCCATCGGGTAGGTATGGTAAACGACACTATAGCCTTTCTCCGATAACAAATTTTGTGCTTGCTCGCCTAGAACCACAGGCACGACGGGGTCATGCGTACCGTGTTCAATCAATATCGGCATGTCTTTGTTGGCGGCGTTATAGTTGATATGGTCATTGGTCGCCAGATAGGTAGACAGCGCCATCAAGCCTGCTAAGCGCTGTGGATAGCCAAGTGCCACATGATACGCCACTGCCCCGCCCTGCGAAAATCCCGCAATGACAATATGCTCAGGCTTAACACCGCGCTCGATTTCACGAGCAATCAAGTCATGGATTTGCTGAGAAGATTCTTCGATTTGAGCGATATCGACTTTACGTTCAAGGCTCATTTCTAAGATGTCATACCATGCGGGCATGACCATACCACCATTAACCGTCACTGGACGATTAGGCGCATGCGGAAAGATAAAACGTACTGCCATGTCATCCGCAAGACCTAACTGTGGTACAACTGGCTCAAAGTCATGACCGCTAGCACCCAAGCCATGCAGCCAAATGACGGCTCGGTCAATCACTTTGTTTGTAGGATTATGTTCAACAATAACAGCATCTAAATAGTTACTCATGTGTTTAAGTTCCTTCAACTGATAAATAAAACCAGATTTGTTTGTTTTATTAAGCAAGACATACCGTATTTAAATAGAGTTTATAACTTACCTACTTAACTTTTTAGGCATGCATAAAAAAACCCTCTAACGTATCTAATAGAACAGCAGTAGATGCGGCAAAGGGCAAATAAATAGATGGTAGAAAATTTAAGTAATCGACTGCACTGGCAGCTTAACATCGACATTTTGACCGCGATGGCGCAGATAGTGATCGAGTAACACAATCGCTAGCATCGCTTCAGCAATGGGGGTCGCGCGTACACCCACGCAAGGGTCATGGCGCCCTTTAGTCAGCATCTCAATCGCTTCACCCTCTGTGTTGATACTCTTGCCAGCCGTGGTGATACTAGAGGTTGGCTTCAAGGCAATACTAACGCGGATGTCTTGGCCTGATGAGATACCACCCAAGATGCCACCCGCATGATTGGCCGTAAAACCACCAGGGGTCATCTCATCACGTGAGCGATGACCAAACTGTCCAGCTACCGCCATACCATCACCGACCTCTACGCCTTTGACGGCATTAATACTCATCATCGCGTGGGCAATATCAGCGTCTAGGCGGTCAAATACCGGTTCACCCAATCCGACGGGCACGCCGCTTGCGATAATCTCCAAACGTGCTCCGCAACTCGTGCCTTCACGGCGCAAGCTGTCTATCAAGACTTCAAAGCGGCTGACCGCTTCTTTATCCGCACAAAAAAACGGATTGCTATTGACAAAATCCCAGTCAATTTGACTCGGGTCTAGCACTTGACTGTATTCCGAGCCAATTTGGGTAACATGTCCGCGCACTTGTACGCCTAAGCGCTCATGCAAATATTTTTTAGCGATGGCACCTGCCGCCACCCGCATAGCCGTTTCACGGGCTGATGAACGCCCGCCGCCGCGATAATCGCGAAAGCCGTATTTCATACTATAGGTATAATCGGCATGACCGGGGCGAAAAGTGTCTTTTATTTCACTATAGTCTTTTGATTTTTGATTGGTATTACGAATTAAAAGCCCAATCGAGGTGCCCGTGGTCTTACCTTCAAATACCCCAGAGATAATCTCGACTTCATCAGACTCGCGGCGCTGGGTTGAGTATTTAGACGTTCCAGGCTTACGGCGATCCAAATCTATCTGCAAATCTGCTTCGCACAATTCTAAACCTGGCGGAACGCCATCGACGATAGCCATCAGGCCTGCACCATGCGACTCACCGCACGTCGTTACGGTGAAAACCTGTCCAATACTATTGCCAGCCATATTTATCCTTAAACAAATGAAGTCGATTTTTTAATTGCTGCTTTTTAATTGCCGTTTTTTAATTTAGTGTCAGTGACAATTTTACTTTATTGATTACCATCTAATAATTGCACATAAGCGGCAAATAATTGACGATGAGTCATAAGCTCGTCATAGGTAATAGCAAAAATACCATGACCACCGTGAGCGAATTTCAACCAATCAAATTGGATTTCAGGATACGCTTGCTTTAACGCCCATTCACTATCGCCGACTTCACAGACCAGCAAGCCTTCAGGGCTAAGATAATCTGGCGCTTCAAACAAGATACGATGTACCAAATCCAGTCCGTCCTGACCAGCAGCGAGCGCATGTTCTGGCTCATATAAAAACTCTGGTGGCAAATCGGCCATAATCGCGGCATCGACATAAGGAGGATTGGTAACGATTAGCTCATATTGATGCTCAGCAGGAATCTTGGCAAATAAGTCAGACTCAATCACATTAACTTGATGACCTAAGTCATGATGATCGACATTGACCATCGCAACTTCTAGCGCTCCTTTATCAATATCAACCGCATCGACTAAGGCATCAACAAAGCGGGTGGCAAGCGCAATAGCGATACAACCAGAACCGGTGCACAAATCCAAAATACGCTCAGGCTGCGCCAACTGCTTAATCTCTAAACCATGGTCAAAGAAGGCGGCAGCTTGATTGTTCATACTCATACCGAGCGGCTTTGCCAACTCATTAACATCGAAGTACGGATGGAACTGCTGACGAATCAGCTCGGCGATTGGTGAGCGCGGAATTAGGACGCGCTCATCGACATAAAAAGGCAGGTCACAGAAATACGATAAATTAATGAGATAACTCAACGGCTTACGCTCAGCGATACGCTCTTCTAATAAGCCCAGTACCTGCTGCTTTTCTGAAGTGGTTAAACGGCAATCGAGAATCTGATCATTGGCTGCCCAATCTAAGGACAGCGTGTGCAACACAATCGCCGACGCTTCGGCAAATTCATCCGTCGTTCCTTGAGCGACGACCACGTCATAGTTGCGCAGCTGTGTGACCGCAAAACGAATAAAATCACGGATACTGACCAGTTGCTCACGCGCCTCTGCAAGCTCTGCACGCAGATTGGCAAACTCATCGTCTTCACCGAGCAGCTCTGACTCCAAATTGTAGGTCATCTCATCACCTAAGCCTTGCGACTCATCAGCAAAGTACTGATTTTGAAACTCTTCTGCGCTCATGGTTTGGTCTTCTGACATATCACACCTTACTGATTGCACGCGTATCGACGACATGCGGATGGATTAAATCGCTGACTTTTAACAGCCGATTTATTAAATAAAAACTTGTCATACATTATAGACGTAAACCTTGCGCTGCGCCAATGGCTGTATTTTTTAGCGCAAAAAGCTACTGCAAATAAATAAGGCAACTTTTATGATAGGTAAATGTATCATTAACCTCTTATCACTCTAGCATTTAACGATAAAGCAAATAAGCAAGACTCTAACCAAATGTGAATGCTCTTTTATAACTAGCATGACTAAATTATTTCCTAACTGTAGTGAATACGTCAACTGTTGACGTTTAGCAAGCCCTAAACGAAAAAAGATGTGTCAAAAGTTTGCGAAGCGTCCAAATTATGCGCATAATAGCCGCATTAGTTATAACCATAAGTAAGCCAATATGATGAAAATGAAGCCCCTTATCACCGCTATATCTATTGCGATTGTTAGTGCCAGTGTCAGCGCTGTTGCTGCCCCTGCCGACAATACGCGCACTCTACCAGTACGTAAAGCTGACTCAATGCCTAGTTTGGCGAAAAAAGTCAGCCTTAACGTGCAAGAAAACCGCAGCAGTTCACTCGATAGTCGCGCGCCTGCCGTAGCCACGCCTGCTTTAAAGCCTAAATCGCCTGATCGTATGACGCAGCTGATTGATGAAAAACAGGAAGCTGACGAAGACGACAATGACGCGCAACAAGCAGATGAGCAACAAAGCGTCAGCGCCGATAATATGAGTGTCGAAGAGCTAGCGCGTAAAGATGTACAGTCTGATAGCACCGATGACATCAGTGATGGCCAAGCTGTTGCCGCTCCTAGTGCAGCAATAGCCAATAACCGCCCAGCCGATACTTCTATCAAAAGTATCGAAGATGTCGATGGTAAAAAATATACCACGCTAAACCTGTCTAATTATGCCAAACAAGTCAACGGTGCCACTTGGACACCGAACATGAAGGTCAACTCCGCAATGACCATCAAAATGCAGGCGTTGTTGGATTGGAATCATGCCTCACCGGGCGCTATTGATGGCGGCTGGGGTATGAACAGTAAAAAGGCACTGATTAACTTCCAAACCATGAAAGGCTTGCCTGCAACTGGTAAAATGGATCAAAAAACATGGGACGCTTTGAATAAAAATATCCCAGCCAATAAGCCAGTGCTAGTGACTTATACCATCACCGAAGATGATGTAAAAACCAACTTTGCTACCACGCCTGCAGGCGCAGAGGCTAAGTCGAAAATGAAAGGCTTATATTATCAGGACATCAAAGAGATGTTAGGTGAGCGTTTCCATATGGACGTGCGCTATTTAGACAAGTTGAATAAAAACAAACAGTATAAAGCTGGCGAAACCATCACCGTTTTAAATACGCGCGATCCACTCAAACAGCGGATTAATCACGTCGTTGCCAATAAAGCCGACAAAACCCTTTATGCTTATAACGGTGATAAACTGGTCGCCACTTATCCAACAACAGTCGGAAGTGATGCGACGCCATCACCGCAAGGCACGTTTAAAATCATTAATAAAGTAAAAATGCCGTGGTATAAAGCGACCGTTGGTAAAGGGTCAGACAAACAAGTACATATGCTACCACCAGGTCCAAACAGCCCTGTCGGTGTGGTATGGATGGGCTTGTCTAAGCCATCTTATGGTCTACACGGTTCACCGAAACCTGAAGGTATCAGCCGCCAAGCATCCGCTGGTTGCGTCCGTTTGACCAACTGGGATGTGTTAGAGGTATATGCCAATATCGAAAATGGCGCCACCGTTGAGCTAAAATAGTTGTTATTAATGAAAACGCATAACCACGCCTTATAAGCAATAAAAAAACAGCTCCTTTTTAGGGGCTGTTTTTTATTTTATATAAATTCTAAAGCTAAGCTGCCTTTCTTTATTTTTAATTTTTATGGTGGCGGGCTTTTGAAACTGCTAGCTTTTGAAATAGCCAGCTTTTGAAATGGCTTAGTCTTAAATTCGTAGCTTTGTAGCCCTAAGCCTTATGACCTTCCTTACCCGTGATACTTCCCACTTTTTTGGTAAAAAATAAGGCAGCTGGAATGGATACAATGATACCTGCGGCAACCGCCATTTGGATGTGCGGGATTTGGTTAAATCCTGTGACCAAAGCAGCAATCATTAATACACCGACGGTCACGGTTGCAGCTATTGAATAGATGACAGAAAATAGTGGCCAGTTCATGATTTATTCCTCATTTTTTGTGTGGGTATAACACCTTTATACACCAAATCCACACAAATAGTAAGCCTTTTCTTATAGACCCACAGCCCATTTATAGCAAGTGATTCATATTAAAAGCCATATTATAATTATTGATTTGTACTTGGCATTTTTCTCTTGAAAATATAGCCAAACTATCCTCTTATCTGTCTTTTATCTCCCTCTATTTAGGCACAAGAAATTTACACGATATTGGACATTTATCATTACAATAGTAGACTTCCTACTTTTTAGTTTTGGAATTTTTAACCTGCTGCGTTTAACTTATTTTAGTTACCTACTTGTTTCTAACCTTGTTCTTTAATAAAGCATTCTTTTATGACCTCATCTGATACCGATAAAGACTCACTGCCAATAAATACCCCTCAAAACGCTAGCGAGCTTGCAGCCACGCGTAAGACTGACAACATTGACAATATCGACAACGAGGCTGTTATCGAAGCACAGGCGCATAGCGAAAGTAATAGTGATAATGCATTAGCAGAAGCGTCAAAAGATGCGCAGGTGCCTGAGGCAACCATCAAAATGGAAACGGTGGCACCCGATGTGGTGGTTGCTTCCTTAGAAACGCCAGAAGAAGTTGACGACTCTCAACCTGTTGATGAATTTACAAATGATAATGCAGACATTGACTTTACCGATACAGCGGAAGCGTTTTTTCAGGAGAAGGATAAAGCTGAGGTCAGCCCAGCAGATAAGACTGACTCTAGCCAGACAAATTCAAACAATATCCAACCTGATAAGTCACTCACTAAACAGAGCCTACAAGAAGATTCAAAACCAAGTTTAAATATAGAAAACACGGACGAAAAAGAAGATAGCAAGCAAAACGAGCAGGACGTTACTCAAGTTCAAGATAGCAGCCAAACCAGCGATAGAACGGTGAAAAGTAGAACGGTGAAAGACGAAAACAACGCAGACGACACTGTAGAAGATAGCGAAGATGAAGAGATCAAAGAGATCAAAGAGAAAAAAGAGAAAAAAGAGAAAAAAGAAGCCAAACTTGAGTCTTATAAGCAGTTTGTCGCCGAGCAATTCAGTAATAAAAAAGTAGACTATCCAGAAGTACGGGTCCGGATTGAGGCCAACGCCTTGCCGAGTAAAATGTATTTTGTGATGAATATCCTCTCGGCTATCATCGCAAGCTATGGTTTGGTGACCAATTCGGCGGCGGTGGTTATCGGCGCGATGCTGGTAGCAATGATGCTCGGTCCTATCACTGGCGTGGCGTTGGCGATTATTGACCACCGTATGCCGCTATTACGAAAATCACTTATTACAGTATTTCTTGGCATCTCTTTGGTGGTGTTGGTCGGTTTCATCGTCGGCTGGCTACATAAAGATCAACCACTTACTGTTGAGATATTATCGCGTACGCAGCCAACTTCGATGGATTTGATGATTGCTTTAGCTGGTGGTACGGCAGGTGCTTATGCGATGGTTTCGCCGCACCTATCGGTCGCTGTGGTTGGGGTCGCAGTGGCTACGGCATTGGTGCCACCGCTTGCCGCCAGTGGGATATTATTTGCCAATGGTGAGATGCAAATGGGACTTGGCGCGCTGCTATTGGCCTTGACCAATATTATCGCCATTCAATTTACCAACGCTTTGGTACTATGGCTACTAGGTTTTCGCCGCTTGGTCGATGATGATTATAAATCAAGTACTTATTGGACCTTTTTACGGCGTAATGCGGTGACGTTATTGTTATTGGGCGTTTTAGGGACCTATTTAACCATCAACCTACAAACCAACGCCAAGCAGCAAGGGTTTGAAAGTAGCGTCAAAGAGACGATTAATAGCTATTTTAGCGACAAGGGCAACGTGCTGACCAATACCCAGTTCGATAAAGACACTACCAATCAAGTCGTGCGCGCGGTGATTCGCGGCGAGACCACCCCTACCTTTTATGACGTCCGCCAAATTGAGGCGATTATTAGCCAAGATATGGCAGATAATTTTCCCGACTATTTACCGATACGCTTACAGCTACGCTATATGCCCGTGCAGGTGATTGAGTCGCATCCACTTATTCAAGATAAGCTCGATAAAACCGATGTGACCATTTTAACCAACTGATGTGTTTGGCGGTTTAATTTATCCTAGTCACTTAATACAAGCGCTTGCTTAATAAAGAAAATTAAGCCTTATTTCCGCTGCGTTTGCTGATGAATCTTCAACACGCTTGGTACGTTTGTGCTAAAATCGCTTGCAAAATTATTTTACTTATTCTATTTAATAAAACCATTCGTCAGTAAGGAGCCGCTGTGAGCCAGCCATTTCGCTCAGCCGATATTCGTCAAGCTTTTATCGATTTTTTCATAAGCAAGCAGCACACCCCCGTCGCCTCGTCGAGCTTGATTCCCTACAATGACCCGACATTGCTATTTACCAATGCCGGTATGAATCAGTTTAAAGAGACTTTTTTGGGTATGGAGCCGCGCGACTATACGCGTGCGGTGAGCTCACAAAAATGCGTCCGTGCCGGTGGTAAACACAACGATTTGGATAATGTCGGTTATACGGCGCGCCATCATACGTTTTTTGAGATGCTCGGCAACTTCTCGTTTGGCGATTATTTTAAGCAAGCGGGTATTGCTTATATTTGGGAATTTTTAACTTCCGATAAATGGTTGGCAATCGATAAAGACCGCTTGTATGTGACCATTTATGAAACTGATGATGAAGCCTTTGATATTTGGCATAAAGACATTGGCTTGCCTAGTGAGCGCATCATCCGTATTGGTGATAATAAAGGCGCACCGTACGCCTCTGATAACTTTTGGACCATGGGTGATACCGGTCCTTGTGGCCCTTGTACCGAAGTTTTTTATGACCATGGCTCTGATATCGAAGGCGGATTGCCGGGTACGCCAGAAGAAGATGGCGACCGCTATATCGAGATTTGGAACTGCGTCTTTATGCAGTTTAACCGTCAAAAAGACGGTACCATGCTGCCGCTACCTGCGCCGAGCGTCGATACTGGCATGGGGCTTGAGCGTATTAGCGCCATCATGCAAGGCGTGCATGGCAACTATGAGATAGATTTATTTATCCATCTAATGGATGCGGCGGCTAAGATTTTAGATATTGAAAACGAGCAACAATCCTCATTAAAAGTCATCGCCGACCATATTCGTGCCGTGGCCTTTTTGATTGCTGATGGCGTAACCCCTAGTAACGAAGGGCGTGGTTATGTATTGCGCCGTATCATTCGCCGTGCCGTACGTCATGGCAATAAACTTGGTGCGGACAGTGAATTCTTTTATAAAATGGTCGCGCCTTTGGTTGCTGAGATGGGCGACGCCTATCCCGAGCTAAAAGACAAACAAAGCGCGATTGAAAATGCCATTCAAAAAGAAGAAGCCCAATTTGCCAAAACCTTAGCACAAGGGTTACGCTTGCTTGCCAGCGAGCTTGAAGGCTTGCAAGACGGCGATACCCTCTCTGGTGAAGCAGCATTTAAACTTTATGATACTTATGGTTTCCCCGTTGATTTGACCGCTGATATCACCCGTGAGCGCGGCATTGTGATTGATGAAGCAGAATTCGATGAGCACATGCAAGCACAGCGTGAACGTGCGCGTGATGCGGGCAAATTCGACGTTGATTATAGTAGCGTCATTCAAGTAGACAACCCAACGACCTTTGTCGGCTACGAACAGCTTGAAGAAGACGGCGTTACCATCCATGCGCTTTATCAAGACGGCAATCCAGCCGAGAGCTTGGCCGAAGGCATGGAAGGCGTTATTGTCCTTGACCGTACCCCGTTTTATGCTGAAGGCGGTGGTCAGGTGGGTGAGCTGGGTGAAATTCGCACAGCGACAGGTGTTTTTGAAGTGCAAGACACCAAAAAATCTGGCCAAGCCATTATCCATTATGGCGTGGTCACTATGGGCGAAATTAACGCTCAGCAAACGGCTGATGCGCAGGTATTGTCCAGCATTCGTGCGGCGAGTGCCAAAAACCATTCGGCGACGCATTTATTGCATGCGGCATTAAGAGAAGTACTGGGCGATGCAGTCACACAAAAAGGCTCATTAGTCTCAAGCGAAGTATTACGTTTTGACTTTTCTTATGACAAACCGGTTAGCGCTGCTGAAATTAGCCGTATCGAACGTCTTGTCAATGAGCAAATTCAAGCCAACACCCCTGCCCGTATCGAGCATATGTCTATCGATGAAGCGATGAAACAAGGTGCGATGGCGTTATTTGGCGAAAAATATGGTAATGATGTACGCGTTTTGACCATGGGTACCGATAGCATCGTTGATGGTCAACGCAAGCCGTTCTCTATCGAGCTATGCGGTGGCCTTCATGTCCAGCGTACGGGTGATATTGGGGTGTTAAAAATCACCAGTGAATCAGGTATTGCTGCGGGTATTCGCCGTATTGAAGCGGTCACTGGGATGAATGCCATTAAAAACATGCAGCAAAGCGAGCAGCAACTAAGCGAGCTTGCAGCTCAGCTAAAAGTCAAACGTCCAGAGGTTGCACAGCGTGTGCGCACCATGGCAGATAAGCAGCGTGATTTGGAAAAACAACTAGAACGCTTAGAGCAAAAAATTGCTAGCGCCCAAGCGGCAAACTTGCTTGATGACGTGCAGACCATCGCTGGTACATCGGTACTTATTAGCACTTTAAGTGGCGTTGATGGCAAATCCATTCGTACCTTGATAGACGATGTGAAATCAAAACTGCCGTACAGCATCATCGTGCTGATTGGCGATAAAGATGAGCAGCTGGCACTGGCAGCAAGCGTTGACAAATCGCTGACCGATCGCGTCAAAGCGGGCGATATTATTCGTCATTTGGCAAGCGAGCTTGGCGGTAAAGGCGGCGGTAAGCCTGATTATGCCCAAGGCGGTGCGCCAAAATCTGCCAATACCAATACCGTTATCAGTGCACTAAGCGCTTGGGTTGCAGAAAAGCTGGCGTAAATAGTAGGAATATAGGCGATTGGTTATAACGGTTATAACCAATCGCCATATATCTAATGCTTGCTAGCACTTAAAGTTATACCGCTAATATGGTATAAAGTAGCACGCTTAACGACTGTCAGCATATCAAGTGTATGGGTATAAACAGTAAAATAGCAGAGCAAATAAAGGGCGCAATTTTTATAATTCGGCTTTATCGTTATTAAAATGAATCTTGCACTGTCATGGCAGACCGCGCCATGATGGATTGATGTCGATAAGTAACAGATGGCCATTGGTGAATAATAGGTAGATTTTTATGGCGTTAATAGTACAAAAATACGGCGGCACCTCGATGGGCAGTATCGACCGCATCAAAAATGTCGCCAAACGAGTCAAACGTTGGCATGACAACGGTCATCAAGTGATCGTAGTTGTGTCTGCCATGAGCGGTGAAACCAACCGTTTGATTGATTTAGCACGCCAAATCAGCAGCCAACCTGATCCACGCGAATACGACCAAATGGTCTCAACGGGCGAACAGGTTTCTATCTCTTTACTGGCGATGGCGATTAAAGAGCTTGGTATTGGCGCCCGTTCATTCACCGGTCGTCAGGTCGCCATTAAAACCGATAGTGCCCACACCAAAGCGCGTATCGAAAGCATTGATGACAAAAACATCCGTGAGCAACTAGATGCAGGCAACATTGTCATCGTGGCAGGTTTCCAAGGTATCGATGAAGAAGGTAACGCCACAACCTTAGGTCGCGGCGGCTCGGATACCACAGGTGTGGCCATTGCCGCAGCCTTAGGCGCTGATGAATGCCAAATCTATACCGATGTCGATGGCGTTTATACCACTGACCCACGCGTGACCTCAAAAGCCAAAAAACTTGAAAAGATTACCTTTGAAGAAATGCTTGAGATGGCAAGCCTTGGCTCTAAGATTTTACAGATTCGCTCAGTAGAGTTTGCTGGCAAATACGGCGTGCCTCTACGCGTATTATCTAGCTTTGATGAAAACAACGATGGTAGCTTCGACCAAGACTTTCAAGACAATGTCGGCACCCTAATTACGATAGACGAAGGAGACAACATGGAACAGGCAATCATCTCAGGTATCGCTTTTAATCGCGACGAAGCAAAAATAGTCGTGCGCGGTGTACCCGATCATCCTGGTATCGCCTCTGCCATCCTAAGCCCTATCGGTCGCGCCAATATCGAAATCGATATGATCGTGCAAAACTTATCGACCAATGGCACTACTGACTTTACTTTTACCGTCAACCGTACGGACATGGATAAAACCATGAAAGTGCTAGAAAACGAAGTCAAAGATGAAATTGGTGCCAAAGAGATCTTGGCCAATAACGAAGTGGTAAAAGTGTCATTGGTCGGGGTTGGTATGCGCTCGCATGCAGGAGTTGCCAGCCTTATGTTCCAGACTTTGGCCGAAAACAACATCAATATCCAAATGATATCGACCAGTGAAATAAAAGTTTCGGTACTTATCCAAGAGCAGCATTTAGAAAAGGCCGTGAAATCGTTACACACCGCCTTTGGTCTTGACCGTGAAGACGGCGACAGCACAATCGCTGGGTTATAATGTGTAAAGGCTATACATTATATCGCTGTAAGATACTTCTGGTTTAATAACGATTGGCTAAATAGCGATTATTTTTTAGTAAAACTTTGATTAAATAGAGTCTTTTTAGGCTCTATTTTCTTTTATTACTATTGCTCAGGTAAGTATATACCTAATAGTTTTGTGAAAATCCGTGACAGTATCTGTTATGCCCCCTATAATGGGGCTTTCATTTGGGCTAAATGAATTTATCTATCATTACCGCTATGAGTATTAGGTGACGCAGAGTTTTTATAATGACTGCTCTGCCTATTTAGTACTAGAGTAATGTCCTGTAATTGAGACGCAATCTGATGAGTAATAATCTGTTGATGCGACATAAGGAGTGTGACGCATGTTAATTTTGACACGCCGCGTGGGCGAAACGCTAATGATTGGCGATGAGGTCAGTGTGACTGTCCTAGGCGTTAAAGGCAATCAAGTACGAATCGGCGTCAATGCGCCAAAAGATATTGCGGTACACCGTGAAGAGATTTATCAGCGTATTCAGCATGAACGCACGGTACAATCGCAAATGCAACATCTTGAGCAAGGCAGCTTTGCACCTTCATTCGATGATGAAGACTATTTTAATCGCTAAGTTGATCGCTTGTTCGTTAACTAACTATCAATAATTATTGGGCATAAATTAAGCACCCTATTTTTGCTTTCTAATCTGCTCTGAGGTCATGTATTTATGAGTATCCGTCAATCAGATGTATCGGCTCTACTTAATGGTTTGAATAAAAAAGCCATTGGATTCAATGATGTCATCAGCTTTATTGATGATTTTTATCGCTATGCGCCAGCGCCTTTTGTTAATGGTATGCTGCACAATGCAGCGGGCGAAAACGAAGGCAGCGCCAAGATTTTTGGTTTCGCTAAGCACCATGGTCTAAACCAATTGGACACGCTAAAGCTGTTTGGTGAACATTATGCCAAGGTACAAGCGACGCCAAAGGGTACCGACCATGCCAATATTCGTAACTTTTTACATTGGGGCTGGCAAGGATTTTTGATGGAAAAAAATCCATTAACGCCGCGTCCAAGTGTTGATACTAGCGCGCTGTAGTTTTCTATTTTCGCTAACTATCTATTTTAAAAGTATTAAAAAAGCCACGCTATGCAATTAGCGTGGCTTTTTGCTGTTTCCTACCTTCAATTTGGTGCTTTTGGCTTAATGCCGCTTAGCCGCTTATTTATCTCAATTAATTGCGACAAAGCTATTGCTTATTTATTATGGAATTTAACGGGTTGTACTGCCCCTTTAGGATTGGGCATATTGGGATAATGATGCTCGTGCTCGACATCACATTCCGCGCCCACGACAGAGCCATCGTCTCGTACGGGTTTATGAATATAGCCAGTACGCTCGGCTGGCGGCAGGTGCTCATGCTCCCATACCATCACCGCTTGCATACAAGTTTCGCGCTGCTCAGGCGTGAGCTTACGACCATCCGGCCATTTACCCAGCTCAATGGCTTGGCGAAACTTCTCTACCACTTCTGGTGTGACACTTGCTAATATCGTTTGTTTGTCCATCGTACCTACTCTCCGCGACTATTTTATAATCCAGTACTGTTTTGAGAAATCTAGCACTGCATTCATTCTTCTATAATATCATCATCGATGTCCATACTGAATTCTTCGGCATGGACGTTCCAGTGTAATTTGGTGCGGCAGGCTTCATAAAAATCAAACCCTGGCGGATGGAGCAAGGTCAGCTTATCAGGATGCTTACGAATATAAAGGCGCTGCTCTTGGTCGAGCGCGATACTCGGCTTACCATCGGCACTGACTTGTGGCTGGGTGCGGTTGTCCTCATGAATACGAATACAAATCTCGCTGGTGCCGCTAACCACAATCGGACGACTGGATAAGGTATGTGGATGCATCGGCACCAAACAAATGGCATCCATACTCGGATGAATAATCGGACCACCACCTGAAAGTGCATAAGCAGTGGAACCTGTCGGCGTCGCCACAATGAGACCATCGCTATGCTGACGATAGACATCGTGCCCGTCAATTTTCATCTGAAAATCAATCATGTGCACCGATTTACCCGCATGTAGCACCACATCGTTGAGCGCCATATCTTCGTGAATGATTTTTCGCCCTTCGCGAATCTCCATGGTCAGCAAAAACCTGTGGTCTAACTGATAATCGCCCATCAATACTTGGCGTAGTTTAAAGGCCGCTTCATTGGGCTTAACATCGGCCAAAAACCCCAAACGACCACGGTTGACCCCTAGAACTGGCACCCGATAACGCGCCAATGCTTCGGCGGCATGCAATATCGAACCATCGCCGCCTACTACGATAACTAAATCGCAAATCTCACCAATCAAGCTACGTTTGACGATTTTAACTTTTTCAATTTCGGTGAGGTTCAAAGTAGGCAAATTGGCCGTCTGCACATCCATAATCAATGTCAGATTCATCTCATTGATGGTATTGGCAATCTGTACCAGACTTTGGGTCACGCTGCGTTTTCCGGCGCGGCCCATCAAACCAATGCGCCTAAACGCTGGGTTTTTGATGGCATGAAACAGCTCTGATTCATGTAAGTGCGGCAATCGGGCGGACTGCGCTGAGTTTTCCATAAAACGACTCGGCATAACGATAAAATACAGTGCAATGATAACGAGAAATCAGCGCTTAGACTAGCATGTTTATGAAGTTTCGTTGTTAACTGTCGTAATTGGCCCCATATATCCTCTATCATACGCCACTTTTAAGCGTATTTGTTTTGCTAATCATTACCGCTTTATATGTCGATATTCCCTAGTTAATTAAGGCTCGATAGCCATGTGATGCCTTGCATGCGCTCACGTAAACACAGTTGACAATAATGGCGGTTTTGCTAAAGTAGCTGGCATCTTAGTTATTTATATTTTAAAAAGGACAACTTTATGGCAAATCCTATTGTCAGTCGCGCAGAGCTTGCCGTTGGCGGCGCGCCGATGACGGTAAAGGGTGTGATTCAAAAGACCAGTTTATTGCTTGGACTATCGGCGATTACGGGTATTGGATTTTTCTTTTATGCGTTAATGGCAGGCCTATCACAAGGCTTTATCACCATGGCCGCTTTTGGTAGTATGTTTGCCGCCTTTGGTCTTGCTATTTTTATTACCTTTAAGCCGCAAAAAGCCAAAACCTTTGCCGTACCTTATGCGTTATTGGAAGGTATCTTTTTAGGTGGTATCTCGCTATTTTTTATGCGCATGTACCCAAGCGTGCCTGTCACTGCGATGTGTGCGACCTTTGTCACCGCAGCGGTCATGCTAGGGCTGTATCGCTCAGGTTTGGTTAAAGTTACTGAGAAATTCCGCTCAATCGTCACCTCAGCATTGATTGCTATCATGTTGGTTTATGTGGCGCAGTGGGTGCTATCTTTAGCGTTCGGCTCGAGCTTACCTTTCTTATTCGAAGGTGGCGCTATCGCTATCGGCTTTAGCTTATTTGTGATTGTTATCGCCTCTTTTACGCTGCTATTGGACTTTGATAATATCGATCGCGGTGTGGCGATGGGCGTATCAGAAGACTACGAATGGTTATTTAGTATCGGTATTCTTGCGACGCTAGTGTGGATGTATATCGAATTTATGCGTCTGCTAAGTTACCTGCAAGACTAATCTAAACCCTGTTTAGCCGTTATTTAAAATAATTAAAATAAAAAAAACCGTCTTTATGAACTGACCCCCTAAACTTGGACGGTTTAAGTTTACAACAAGGACTGAGCTCTGTACTTAACAGGACTCAGTCCTTTTAGTTTAAGCTGAATTCTTTCATGATTATAATAATGCATATACTCATGAATCTGTTTCTCTAAAGCCTCAATCGAGGTCGGCTTTTCAAGGTAAATAGTCTCACACTTTAGTGTACCGAAGAAGCCTTCCATCAATGCATTGTCTAAGCAGTTCCCTTTTCGGCTCATACTTTGCTTAATATGATTCTCTTTAAGCGTATTCGCAAACGG